>QQUD01000225.1 GCA_008501785.1 Chloroflexota bacterium | reverse complement strand
CACCAACGGCAGTACCGGAATCATGTAATAAAAACTCAAACTCGTCAGCGCCGCCGTCCGCCCAATCACCAACACTGGCAGCAACAAAAACAGCCAAACAATCGCTTGCAAACGAAACGCATGTACTGAGCTTAGCCGGAGTGGCCGTAACCCAAACACCCCCACCACCCCCAACGCCATCCACCCATTCTGCGACAACAGTGTCACCACATTCACCACCAACTGCCGCACCTGTGCCGCCAGCGGAGAGCTTACCCGCGACAGCGTAAACTGCACATCAAACAAAAATGCATCGGGAATCGTGAGCAGAGAAACGGCCGTAAACACCCCCAACGGCAGCAGCGTCAACAACAAACTCCACCACAAATCCCGCCAGCGCCGCCAAAGTACCACCAGCACCAACACCGGCAGCAAGCTTAACGCCCATAAATCCGAAATCAGCGCCAACCCAATTGCGGTGGCTGCAGCTCCCAGACCTGTCATGGTTTTTGCTACCTGCGGTTGCTTACCTGACAGGTCTTCGCGAACGTACCGATGCAATCCCCAGACCGCCACCAGCACCAGTGGAGCCAGTAAATTGTAGCTAAACCCAAACCGACTATAAACCACCGCCGCCGGAAAAATCGCCAACATCAATGCCGCCAACAGCGCCAACCATCGATCCTTACTCACATCCCATACAACAAAATATTGCAAAACAACTGATGATATGCCGAAAATGGCCGTTACCCCCCTTACCGTCCCCATCCCCAATCCAAACAGCCGCACCGCACCTGCCAACACCCACTCAAACAACGGCAGCCGTGCAAACAGCAGCACCGATTGATTGACAGACAAGTATTGCAAACGGCCGTTACTCAAATGCCGCGCAATCTCCAAATGCGTCCCCTCATCCGTAAACCAACCCGGCGTCTCCACCACCCGCCACAGCCGCAAATACGCCGCCACCCCCACAATCACCAACAGCAACAACCATTCCCACCAGCGTAATTTTTCCATCCTGCGATTGTACCGGGACCAGAAACGGCCGTTTCCACGCCCACCCCACGCTTCCACCACGAAATGATAATCAACTAAGCATCAGCAGCATCCGACCTTCACCCCATTGACTGAGACGTAACACAGATTACAATAAAAAGGCCTGCAAACACAGAAAAACCGATTCATTTTTAATGATTGATTGTTAATTATTAATGAGTACCTTGCGCAAACACCTCATTAACAAATAACAAATAACAATCAACAATCAATAATTTTCACTCTTGGTAAACTAAATGACCCAAACCTATGACGTTCTTGTGATCGGAGCCGGAATTTTTGGCGCAACGGCAGCGGTAGAATTGAATAATCGAGGGTACAAAACGGCCGTTTTCGACCCCGGTCCTATCCCCCATCCACTCGCCGCCTCCACCGACATTTCCAAAGTAATTCGCATGGAATACGGCACCGACAAACAGTACATGGCCATGATCGAAGCCGCCATCCCCGGCTGGCGGCATTGGAATGAACAGTTTGACAAACCGCTTTACCACGAAACCGGCGTCCTCATGCTCACCCGATCACCCATGACCCCCGGTGGGTACGAACACGACAGCTACCACATGCTGCAAACACGAAACCACCAGCCCGAACGACTCAACGCTAATGAAATCACGCGACGCTTTCCCGCCTGGAAACCAGGCACTTTTGTCGATGGCTTTTACCACAGAGTAGGCGGTTACGCTGAAAGCGGGCGCGTCGTCACTGCGCTGCTTGAACAGGGAAAACGCAATGGTCTCGCCATTCACGATGGACAGTCGGTGAACGGGTTGGTGATTGAAAACGGCCGTATCACCGGCATCCGCACCACCTCCGGCGACACCTTCCACGCCGCCCATGTCGTCATCGCGGCTGGTTCATGGACACAAGTGCTGCTGCCCGAACTCGCGCCCATGATGCGTGCCACGGGACATCCGGTGTTTCATTTGCAAACGGCCGTTTCCCACCCATTCACGCTGCCACACTTCCCCGTCTTCACCGCTGACATCACCAACACAGGCTGGTACGGCTTCCCGCTGCACCCCCACGAAAACGTGATCAAAATCGCTAATCACGGCGTTGGTGTCGAGCTAGAACCAGACATTGACGAACGCATCGTCACCCCCGCCGACACCTTGCATTTTTACAAAATGCTTGCCGACACCTTCCCCTCCCTCGTCGATGCTCCTGTCGTTTACACCCGCCGCTGCCTCTACTCCGACACCCTCGACGAACATTTCTGGATTGACCGCCATCCCACCATCGCCGGACTCACCGTAGCCGCTGGCGGCAGTGGACATGGCTTTAAATTTGCCCCCATTCTCGGCAGCCTCATCGCCGACGCCATGGAGGCCAAACCCAATCAATGGCTCCCCAAATTTCGCTGGCGCAACCTCTCGTCCGCAATCACCGGGGAAGAAGCCGCCCGTTTTCACGGATAGTTTTTAGTATTGTAGACCTTAGCGGTTTTCAGAAAACCGCTAAGGTCTTTACCCAAATAGGAGAATCAAACATGCAAACCTTACAACACAAGCTTATTCGCTGGCAGCAGCTCATCCTGATTGCCGCTATCACCCTAATCATGATCATCGTCATGCTTTTTTCATTGAATCAATCAACCAATGCCTTGCGCATTGCCAGCGGTGCTGGCGGCTGTGGAAACTTTGACGATGCCGTTGCCACAGCTCAAGAAGGCAAAACCATTATTCAAATGATCCCAGCCAAACCTTCCAATGGGGTCATCATAACCAAAGACCTCACCATTCAGGGCGGTTGGAGTCCCAGCAGCGGTTGCAATGAAGCAAACGAACAAGCAATTGGTGCGCAATCATTTATCATCTCTGGATTCACATTTCTAGCACCAGAAAGCCGTTCCTTGCTTAACCACGCCGGAACAGAATCTGTGATCACAATTGATCCTCAAGTTGAGGCGTTGCTGATCGAGCATATGATTTTCGAACATACATCAGGATCAGACGAAAACGGTGGGGGTATCTCTGGCACCTTAAACATCAGCGGCGCGGCTATGCGCCTCAACAATGTCGTCATTAGCGATTCTGAATCATTAAAAAATGGCGGCGGATTGTACATGTCTTTGCAAAATGGATCGCGCCTGGAAATATTAGACAGCCATTTTGACAACAACACCGCCAAAAACGGTGGCGCATTCGAAATACAAGTTGACGGCAACAGCCACCTAATCATGAATAACACAAAAGTTACCAACAATTCAGCAACCAGCGGGAATGGCGGCGGCGGTCGCATCATTATTTCCAGCGGCTGGGTCACGATCACCAACGGCACCTTCAGCGGCAATTCAGCCAGCGGCAGCGGCAAAGGTCTCTCAATTGAAAAAGTGGGCAGTGACCCCGCAACTGTCACCCTGATTAACACCAGCACCGATGGCCTAATTCACCAACCCGACGAAAACTTAATCTTAAACACGCTCGACCAAACTGGCTCAAACTTAACCTTAAACATTCTCAACGAACAGGTTTTCTTGCCACTGGTTATAACCCCCAGCGATCCCTCAGCCCTCACTTCAGAAATCACCGGCATCACCATCAACAACGACTACAACTATGAAGTAACTTTCAATGTAACCAACTTCACACCCGACACCAATGGCAATCATGTCCATTTCTTCTTCAATACGGTTCCTGCATCCATAGCAGGCACCCAAGCCCCAGGAGGAACATGGATACCTTATGATGGCTCAAGCCCCTTCACCGGCTACAGTCCCACAAACAAACCCGTGCTGGCAACACACATGTGCATCCTCGTCGCCAACGGCGTCCACGCAGTCACCCAAGGCACAGGCAACTGCTACCCCTTGCCCCAATAACATTTAAACCAGGAGTGGAGGCTTTAGCCGGAACGTTCCGGCTAAAGCCTCCACTCCATTTTCGTCATACTTCGCGAAATGAAAGACCCTGGGGGCCTAAGAGTTCTAGCCCTGAAAGGGCTTCCATCTCGTAGCCGGGGCTTATGGAAGTTAAATAAATAATCAGGTAATAGAAAACTACAAAATGTGGCCCTGTCATTCCCGCGCAGGCGGGAATCTACTCGACTACGTCATGGATTCCCGCCTGCGCGGGAATGACAAGTTCCCTATTACCGTTTTATTTTCTTAACGTTCATCAGCCCTCGGCGGAGCAAACACCTACGGCACATACAAAATATCCTTAAACTTAATCGTGCCCCCTCGCACAATTCGCCCCGCATCTCCCAGATGGAATTGTTCGCGCAATAGGCCGTAGGCTTGCAGGTAGTAGAGAGGGGAAACGGCCGTTTCCTCCACCACCATCAACCGATCCGCCTCATGATACATTCGCAGCCGCTCACCTTGGTCCAACGTCACTGCCGCAGCCTCTACCAACTGATCAAATCGCGCGTTCGACCAGCTAAAAAAGTTGAAAGGACTCTGACTGTGCCCCAAAGGCCGCAAAATATCATTCGGATCAGGATACCCCACACTTAAACCAAACATGCCACAATGAATCTCACCCTCACCTAAACCACGAATAAACTCATCCGCAGGCACATCTTCCAACAATTCCACATTGATACCCAACACCGATTCCCAGCTTTGTTTGATAAACGCAGGTGTGCCACCAAATCCCGGCAGCGCCGCCAAGCGCAGTTTTTCAATTTTAGTACCTGATTTAGCCACCTCATCCAGCAAACGCCGCGCCTGCTTTGGTGCAAATGGTAAGCTAATTTCTGGCGAATGTCCCGACATCCCTGGCGGTACAATGCCCCCATTTGCGGGATTTTGCACACCCGCCCATGCCGCATCCACCAACGCCTGCCGATCCAGCGCCTGCACCAACGCCTGCCGCACCAATGAATTATTAAAAGGCGGCACATGACACGCAAACCCCAATACAAACGTCATCAAATCTTGTACCAAAAACGTCTCAGATGGAAAACGCTGCGGAATGTTTGCCTGATCATCCACCCGACACCAATCAATTTCACAACTCAGGTACGGCTCAACGCCAGGATGCACCGATGGCAGCTCAATTTTACCCACATTGCCCGTCGCAAAACCGCGATAGGTTGGATTTGCCATGATCGTTCGCGTCGATTCCCATGCCGTTTGGTCAATCACAAACGCGCCATTGCTCACCAAATTCTGCGGCAAGCTCCACGCATCGCCCACCGCATCGATCACATGAGCAGGCTGCGGAAACGTGACAGAATCGGCCAGCACATACAAAAATTGCGTCGCCGGATTGCGTAAGCGTATTTCCAGCGTCAAATCATCCAACGCATGCACACCAATCGCCGACAAATCAGAATTCTGGCCTTGATGCACTGCTTCAGCACCTTCAACCACATACAATTGATCTACAAACGTGGCTCCAGTTGCCGGATTCAAATTGCGCCGCCACGCAAACACAAAGTCATGTGCAGTCAACGATTGACCATCACTCCAACTCAATTTAGAACGCAGTTCAAAAATATAGCGCAGTCCCCCATCCTCAATCCGCCAGCGCCGCGCTACCGCCGGGATAATGTTCCACTCGTTATCTAACGCAACCAACCCCTCAAACAAATTGTTGATGATTTGCGTGGTTTCAACCGCTTCCACCGTACCAGGATCAAATTTTTGAGTGTATTCATCTAAAATACCCCACCGAAAAATACGGCCGTTTTCCCCAACACTTCCCCGCTCCCGCTCAACCTGACCCTCGAGCAAACCAAACGCCTGCTCATAATATGCCTGCGCCGTCATAAAATCCATGCGATTCGCATACACTTGCGCCAACTTCAAAAACGTGCGCGCACGGCCGTTTTCATCCGGTTCCACCAACTTCTCCATCAACGCCAAAATGCGTTTATACAGCGACTCCGCTTCCTCATGCGCATACAGCAGCCTCGCCTTATCTGCCGTTTGCTGCAAATAATAAATCGCCTGCGTCACATCATCAGCCTGCTCATAATGGTAAGCCAGAAACGCCGACTGCTCAGCAATCGAAGCCGGAAACAGCGATTCCAGCGCCTCCGCCACCTGCCGGTGATAGGTGCGCCGACGTTCATAAAGCAGCGTGCTGTACGCGCTCGCCTGAATCAAACCATGACGAAATTGTTGCGTTTCGCCCAATTCAGTGGGCAATGCTGCCAGCACAAAATCACGCTCTGAAAGCTCCGCCAGCCGCTCTGCGACCTGCTGCTCGGCTCCGGCCAGATAAGCCAGCACGTCATTAAAAAACGTCTTGCCAATCACCGACGCCATTTGCAGCGTATGCCGCGCTTCAATCGCCAACCGGTCCAACTGCGCCAGCAGCAAGCCCTGCACCGAATTTGGCAAATCAAGCGCATCCAACGCCACCGATGCTAGATTCGTATCATCCGACAACAAACCGCGTAGCTGCAACGTCCGCGCCAATTCCACCAAAAACAGCGGATTCCCACTCCCTTTTTCAATCAAATATGCCAAAATGTGCCGGGGCAGATTGGGAGCATGATGGTTCAGCAAATCGGTGGCGGCTCGTTCGGTGAGGGGGTTGAGCTGTACGGGATTCACAAAATCATTGGCGGCAATATCCAGCGCAACTTGTCGTGGACGGGTTGCCATGATTAGCAAAAACGGCCGTTCTTGCGTCAATGGCAACAAAGTAGCCAACAACTGCCGGGAAGTCGGGTCCGCCCACTGCAAATCATCCACTGTCAGCACCAGCGAATACTGCTCCGTGAGCGAGCTTACCATTTCCGGCACCAGTTCAAACAGCCGCCAGCGCACACTTTCACCAGCCAGACCCGCCAGCCGTTCTTCGTAATTCGCAGGCAGCGGCAGCCCCATAAATCGCGCCAAATACGGATACGTGGATGCGAGCTGTGCCTCACCAAACAAATCCGCACAAAACATTTCCAGCCGTTCGCTGGTTTGAGTAGGTGTTGCGCCAGCAGGCAAATTGAGCAAATCGCGCAGCAAGTCGATGAACAGATACCCGCTCATCGTTTCACCATATGCCAAACAAATACCGCCGGCCCACAACCCACCATTCACCCGAGGTCGCCATCCCGCCCCGGTACGTGCTCGAATATTGTCCAACATCAGCGTTTTGCCCATACCAACTTCACCAACA
>QQUD01000452.1 GCA_008501785.1 Chloroflexota bacterium | reverse complement strand
ACCAGCGTCAACAGCAGCAGTCCTGCCATAATTGCAAACACCACACGCGCCCGTGTCCACGTCTTTTTGCGACGGTAAGCATCCAAAACAATGCTCGCCTTCCAAAACAGCAGCACCATCAACCCATACGCTGCAATCCCATGCAGCCACAGCAACCATTCTCCCGCCACACGCCCATTCGTAAACCCAAAATAGCCAGTCACCAACAAAACAACCAAAAAAACCAATAACGCCACATTCGCCCAAGGAAATTTCATCTTTTTTCCCTATCCGTTCCTCCCGCCTATCCGTTGTTGCCTTCTAAGGAGCCACCGCAAACAAACACTTCAAATAAGCCGCCTCTTTGTACCGAATCGGGTGATCAATTGCATGACCGGTGCGTTCTTGTTCGATTAACGGCCGTTTTTCCCCCACCGCCATCTCATGCACCATTGCAAAAAAGCGGTCCGCCGTTACTCGGCTCGAACAAGATGCCATCACCAACGTGCCGCCGCTGTGCAGCACCCGCAGACCCAACCGCACCAGCCGCGCATAAGCGCCCAGTGCTCGGTCCACTTGTTCTTGGCTATGCGCAAACGATGGTGGATCGATAATCACGACGTCAAACAAACGGCCGTTTTCCGCCAAATTCGCCAGTTCCTGAAACGCATCTCCCGCCAACAACTCGTGATGGGATTGCGAAACGGCCGTATTCGCCCGATTTAGTTCAAAATTGTTTACCGCCATCTCCAATGCCGGACGACTTAAATCAAGACTTACCGCCTCAGTCGCCCCACCTCGCGCCGCATACAGCGAAAATCCGCCAGAATAGGCAAACACATTCAACACTGATTGGCCCTGCGCCAATGCTTCCACCCGCGCCCGATTATCCCGTTGGTCTAAAAAGAAGCCGGTTTTTTGCCCACGCGCCACATCAGCCATAAAACGCAGTCCATTTTCCTGAAAAATCACCGGCCCATCCAACGGCGCACCGTACAGCACCATCCCGTTTTCCAAACCATAGAGCAAATTCTCATCCTGTGCTGTTGTACGGCTCAACCGCAGTACAATTCGCTCCGGCTGTACACAGTCAACCAGGGCAGTCAGTAACGGCCGTAAATGCCGTACCCACGCCGCTGTATACAATTTCACCACATACGTTTGGTCGTACCGGTCAATCACCACACCCTCCAGCCCGTCATTTGCGCCATGCACAAGCCGGTAGCCGGTTGTTTCTGTATTTTGCAGGGAGGTGCGATGGGAAACGGCCGTTTCTATCCTCCCCTGAAACCATTCCGCATCAATCTGCACAGGTTTACCCGCGTGCAGCATCCGCACCCGAATCGGTGACTTCGGATCATATAAACCAATCCCCATAAATCGCTTCTTCCGATCAAAAACCACCGCCAAATCACCCGACTGCCCTGCGTGGCTCAATTGACGAATCCCCTGATCAAACAACCAAGGATGCCCGCTGCGCACAGCCCGCTCCGCCACTGGCGTCACCCGCACAGCCAGCCTTTTGTCTGATGCTTTTGGTAAATTGTTCAAAACTGCTGCAACCATTTTAGTGTTCCTATCCCATTGATGTCTCACCATTCTAGCGTACAATAAAATGCAGTTTGCACAAATAACTGCGCAAATGACAAACAAATATAACATCAGGTGCGACGCACCTCTAAATTGGGACCAGCATGAAACAAATCAAAATATCCATCCCTGCCACCACCGCCAACCTCGGCCCAGGCTTCGACTGCCTTGGTCTTGCACTTGAATTATTTAATCATGTAATGTTCACGGCCGTTTCCGAAATACTTATCCCCTTCACCCACCCAGAACCCACCGAGCTGCACATCACCGTTGACGGCATTGATGCTCACAAAGTCACCACTACCCACCGTAATTTGGTCGTAGAATCGGCTAATGTGTTGTTTGAGAGATTGGGAAAACGGCCGTCTTGCCTCCACATCCACCAAACCAACAACATCCCCGTCGGCAGCGGGCTGGGCAGCAGTTCAACGGCCGTTCTCGCCGGAATACTTGGAGCCAACGCCCTGTTAGACAATCCGCTATCTCGCGCAGAACTGCTCGAAATCGCCTACGAAATCGAAGGACATCCCGACAACGTCGCACCAGCACTGTACGGCGGACTCGTGCTAGGCACACAAACCGGCCCAGTTTTGCACATCGAAAAACTGCCCATTGCGCCAATGCAAGCAGCCGTCGTCCTCCCCGATTTCCACCTACTCACCACCGAAGCACGTGCAGCACTCCCCAAAACCGTCAGCCGCGCCGACGCCATCTACAACGCAGGTCATCTCGGGCTGCTCATCCGCGCGTTAGAAACGGCCGATTACCACAAACTAGCCATCGCCATGCAAGACAAAATACACCACCAATACCGCATCCCTCTCATTCCTGGCATGGCATCTGCATTTGCCGCAGCCAAAGAGGCTGGCGCAAAAGGGGTTGCGCTCAGTGGCGCAGGACCCAGCGTGATTGCATTTGCGCCAGATGGGCATGAGAAGATTGTGGAGGTGATAACGGCCGTGTTCGCCAACGCCGGACTCACCAGCCGATCCTGGATACTCCCCATCGACAAAACCGGCAGCACCATCCAAATCGACACAAAAAATGAGTAACCCCACACAAAACACACCCCATACGAATCAAAATAACAAAAACCGCACAAGAAATACCATTAGCTGTCAATCAAATGAACAATCAATCATTCAAACATAGTATTAGGAGTACCATGAAAACAAAAAAAACAATCATCATCGGAGCAGGAGTGGCAGGGTTATCTGCTGGCTGTTATCTGCAGATGAATGGTTACCAGACCGAAATTTTCGAGGCCCACAATATCCCGGGTGGGTTGTGTACTTCTTGGAAAACCAATGGCTACATGTTCGACGGTTGCCTGCACTCCTTTGGCGCGTTGAAACCCGAATATAAGCTCAACCAGTGGTGGAATGAGATCGTCGACCTGGAGGAGATGGATTTCTACTTCCACGATGAGATTTGCCAGGTGTTCCTGGAAGATGGCCGCGTCGTGCATCTCTACACCGACCCAGACAAATTGGAACAAGAACTGAAAACAATCGCTCAAGAAGACAGCAAATTCATTGAGAGTTTAATCAAGGATATCAAGCATTTCGCAAAATATGATATGCAGCTTGCCAAACCGCTAGAACTGTGGAATCCGCTTGATTATTTTCTGAGCCAGTTCAGAACCGGGCCTTACTTACAGCAGTTATCCAGATGGCAGAAAAGCATGGCAGAAATCACAAAAACCTGTCAAAGCCCCCTGTTAAGACGCGTTCTAAACCAAGATTTCTTCTCCCATTTTCCAGCTTACTTCTTCTTAATGAGTATTGGAGAACTGCATAACCACAACTCGGGCTACCCGATTGGGGGATCGTTGCGTTTTGTGCGGCAAATCGAAAAGAAGTATAAAGAACTGGGCGGCAAAATTCATTACAATGCCAAGGTAGAGAAGATCAACGTTAAGGATAAGCGAGCAATCGGGATCACACTTGAAAAGGGCGAAACCCATCCTGCGGATTTGGTAATCTCAGCCGCCGATGGTCATGCCACAATTTTCAAGATGTTGGCAGGCCAATTTGTCGACAAGAAAATTAAACAACGGTACCAAGAACATGCGATGTGGCCCTCAGCCGTGCTGGTATCTCTAGGGCTAAAGCGCACCTTTGAAAGTGAACCGGCACAGATCGACTTAATGCTGACCGATCCATTGATTGTGGACGATGAATCAAAATTAACTTCACTACCAATTACGATCTACAAGTTTGACCCCACCTTGGCAGAGGAGGGAAAAACCTGTCTGCGTGTCATTCTAAAAACCACAAACCATCGTTTCTGGCAGGAATTACGAATAAACGATCCTGAGAAATACACACAAGAAAAAGAGCGCGTAGCGCAGGATTTCATCGAAATTCTGGAACAACGATTGGGAAATATCAAAGATCAAGTTGAAGTGATCGATGTTTCGACGCCAGCCACATTTATTCGTTACACACACAACTGGAAGGGTAGCATTCAAGGGTGGGATTGGTTGCCCGGACTCATTCCGGAGACGATGCAGAAAACCCTGCCAAAGCTGAAAAATTTCCACATGATTGGGCAATGGATATCCCCGGGCGGCGGCGTTTCAGCGGCCTTCGTTTCCGGGCGAGATGTTAGTCGAATCATTTGCAAGCAGGACCGCAAGAAGTTTCAGACGGCTTGACAACGCTTTTAATGGATTGAAACAACAATCTGATGCCATTAGCGTTTATATTTACATTTTGTTATCCGACATGCCAAGGGTGGGTAACGGCCGTTTTCGCCAACGCCAAACTCACCAGCCGATCCTGGATACTACCCACCAACAAAACCGACAGCACCGTCCAAATCATCGCAAAAAACGAGCAGCCCCAATAATACATTCCACGCCAAAAAAAAGGTGTCAAAAACCGCACGAAAGATTTTCGGATAGGGAGAAATACGGATATTAAGTCAACAAAAATCCATATTCCTCCCTATCTGTCTGGAAATCAACTTTCCAATACTAAAATAAAGCAATCGTTTCTTTGATCAAAAAGCAGCTTGCCACGCTTCCGTAATAATCTTACTCTTCTTGGCATTCATCATTTCTTCTGTTAAATGCCAGTTCCCTAAAAATTTCTCGTAAACGCCTTTCATGCCCTCATTAATTTTTATAACTTCATCAGGGCAAATGTACACACAATGCATACACTCAATACAACTTTCTGGCTCTGACAGGCCCGTATCAGCATTAAATGCCTGTGTGGGACACTCCGTTTCACAATCACGACACATCACACATTCATCCACAACGCGTACAGGGTGGGTCCACCTGCGCTCACTGCTTTTCTGCGGGTTTTCGCGCAAAGTAATCGCATGATTGTAGCCAAACGGTTTCTGCAACTGAAAAACAACTGGCGATTCCTGCATAAAGCGATCCAAAACTAATGCCACATAGTCACGAGCCACAGCAAAATCCTGCTCGTCGGGACGATCAGGCAATATCTGCCAACCACCCACATTAAACGAATGCCGTCCCAGAAATTCTGCTGACAACATCACCTGGAAACCCGCTTCCTCCAACAGCAATTTGGTGTGAAAATGGGCATATCCAGTCGTTCTTGCACCATACGTAAAAAACAAGGCACATCGCTTCCCCTTCCCATCCAAGGTTTTTAGCCACTCATTAATCACCTCAGGCGCAAAATCAGCAAACACAGGAAACCCAAAAATGATTCCATCAAAATCATTGATTGGCAATGATTTCTGGCGAGCAGAATACGAGGTCACATTGAACAATCGAACCTCGCAGCCACGTTCAATCAAAACATCCCGCATAACCTCTGCATAGGTCTGCGTCACTTTCGTTCCAGAAAAGTACACAATCGCTATTTTTCTATCTGTCAAAGAAATCTCCTCTGAGCAGACTAACGCCCACATATCCCGCTTGCGGGAAAAATGGCTCAGATGGAAACCTTGTTGGGTGGCTTTTGACCAAGAACCCTGAGAGCTATGGGCGGGTTAAATTTACGCAGGATTAGGTGACTTCTGACTTTTGTGCAATTATCCAAAGAAAGGTAATAGGCTTGTCAAATTCATTTGCAGTTTCGTCTATTGCACTAATGATGGTTAAACCTGTTTCTTTAACTAATCTTCGATTTGTTTTACTGTCAAAGTTACTCCAATACATTGGTAAGCCACCTAACCAGTTTTCATTAAATTGTGTTTCGTTTGAATTAGCTCCCATTGTTATTACCAGCAACCCTCCAGGACACAACCATGATGCTATTTTGTACAAAAGATTTGCATGTTCTTGACGAGGGACATGGATGATGGAATAAAATGCAGTTATTGCATCAAAGCTATTTTTTTTGAAATTGAGTTTTGTCATATCTGCATGAATAAATTTGGCTTCAGGAACTTTTTGCCGTGCAAGCGCAACTTGTTGTGCAGAAATATCTACCCCTGTAACATCAAACCTTTTTGCTAATTGTTTGGTTGTCGGTATACCTGAGCCACAACCCAACTCAAGTACTTTTGCACCCTTTGGCAATTTCTCAAGCAATACATTTGTGTATTTGGTGCGTTCTGCCACCCTGACATCACCTGCCCATTTCTCGTGTTGCTCTCCAATGTAATCATATCCATCTGCAACTATTTGTTTTGGGTCCATTTTATTATTTTTCCGTTACTTATTTGATGCGTTATGCGTAACTGCCGTCCTACAATTTATTCAGCAGATTCTATACGCATGGAATCTGCACAAACCAACCATTCAGTTTTGTTAACCGGCACGTTAATTTGACAAAACGGCCGTTTCCACCCCCCAAATCATATCACAAAGCCAACCCAATCCACATCAAAAATAGCTTCAAAACAAAGTGCCTGCACTCCATTAAGAAAGTCTAAATAATTACCCAAAATCGACAAAACCCAATATACTGACAAAATGTCAACAAACTAGTTATGAATCATCAATTCATGAGCTAAGTCAGTCACTATTTGAGACACCCACGATTAGTCCCAAACCTTAAAATTTCACTAAGTGTCACATTAACAGAAACTCGCCATGTTACAGGAGTTTTGTTAAACTAATTAGTTGATGGTGCAACTTTGTCTGCAAAACAAACGACACAACAAAATTGCATTTTAAAATCTAAAAATCACACAATCTCGCTGGGTTTGATAGCAAACAGGCAAAACCTCTGTCTCCAACAGAAAACGCTATTTTGCCCCATGATTGATAAACAACAAGCTGATAGCTAAAAGCTGAAAGCTAATAGCTTCATGCTATTTCAAGGAGATATGAATGGACAAAGCAACCTTATTAGATTGGTACCGGCAAATGGTGCTCATTCGCCGCTTTGAAGAAAAAAGTGACGAACTGTATCAACTCGAAGGAAAAATCAAAGGCTTCCTTCATCTTTATATCGGACAAGAGGCAATTGCTGTGGGGACAATTGCTGCGCGTCAAGACCAAGACCATCTCGTGACCGCCTACCGCGATCATGGGCACGCACTCGCAGTTGGCCTGCCCACCAAAAATGTCATGGCCGAATTGAGGGGCAAAGCAACCGGCGTCGCTGGCGGTCGCGGTGGTTC
>QQUD01000656.1 GCA_008501785.1 Chloroflexota bacterium | reverse complement strand
CCGAAGCCGCTGCTGAAGAAGCCGCTGCCGCCGCCGCTGCCGCCGAAGCCGCCTTAGAGGAAGCACAAGCCGCCTTAGAAGCTGCCGAAGCTGAAGGCGACGCCACCGAAGAAGAACTCGCTGCCGCCCAAGCCGCGCTTGAAGCCGCCGAAGCTGAAGCTGCCGAAGCCGAAGCTGAAGCTGAAGCCGCTGTTGAAGCAGTTGAAGAAGCCGCTTTTGTTGAACCCGCAACACTCGCCACTTATGCTGCTGTTGCTAAAGCGAATGGCTTAGAAGGCACCACCATTGTTGTGAGCTGGCCTTCCCTTTCCCACTTCAACAAAGCCCGCGACACCGTTGCCGAATTTAGCGAAGCCACAGGTATCAAAGTTGAACTTGACTACATTGAATACCAGGCGATGCGCGACAAGCAAATTTTGGAACTGAGCAAACCTGCCGGACAAGGCGAATATGATGTCGTTGCCTGGGTTATCTTCAACAAAACAGACTTTGTCAACAAAGGCTACCTGACAGACCTCAGTAAGATGTTCACCAATGCCGCACTGACCGATCCCACCTATGATCGGGAAGACTTGATTCCAGCTTATGTTAATTCAGGTTCCGTAGCCGGTGGGCGTCGTGGTTATCTCTCTGGTCCAACATCGGCAATGTTTGGTGTGCCGTTTGGTGCAGAAACCAGCATCATGGCCTACCGCAAAGATGTTTTTGCAGAATATGATTTAGCAGTGCCAACCACTTACGATGAAATGTTTGAGGTTGCTGAATTTATCACCGAAAACGTACCGGATATGTATGGTATGACCAGCCGTGGTCAAACCGGTGGCAATTCAACGCACGCATGGCTCCTCCATGCCAGCCCCTACGGCGCTGACATCTTTGACGATCAATGGAATGTTACACTCGACACACCTGAAGCTTTGGCAGCCACCCAAGCTCTGAAACGCATTGTTGAAAATTCACCTCCAGGCGTATTGAATTGGGGTTTTGGTGATCAAGCCAATGCATTCTTGCAGGGCGACTCCGCTATTTATGTTGATGCACTGAAAATTGCGGCCATGAGTCGTGATCCTGAACAATCGCTGGTTGATGGCAACGTTGGCTACTCGCTGCATCCAGTAGGGCCAGATGGCACATGTGGTGCAGAAACGGGTGGTTTTGCCATGGGTATTGCTGAAAATTCAGCAAATAAAGATGCGGCCTACCTCTTCCTGCAATACATGACCAGTAAAGAAGGCGACCGCAAGATGGTTGAAGCCGGTGGCGACCCAGTTCGTTTGTCCACTTTGGCAGACCCAGCATTGCAAGAACGCTTCCCTGAGTACCCAGTTATTTTGGAACAGTTAGCCTGTGCCAATGAAAACTGGCGGCCTTTGATTCCAGAATGGGGCGAAATCAATGCCCAAATTATGGGTGAGCAAATTGGTGCTTACTTGAATGATGCGATTGATGCTGAAACAGCACTCGCCACTGCCAAAACACAAACTGAAGAAGTGATGGAACGTGCTGGTTATTACTCAACTGCTGCGGAACGCTATGCCCCTTATGCTGGCACAACCATCGTTGTGAGCTGGCCATCGCTTTCTCACTTTGCCAAAGCAGAAGAAGTTGTCGCTGCTTTTGAAGCAGAAACCGGTATCAAAGTTGAGCTTGATTACATTGAATATCAAGCGATGCGCGACAAGCAGGTTTTGGAATTGAGCAAACCACAAGGCCAGGGCGAATATGACGTTGTGGCATGGGTTGTTTTCAATAAAACTGACTTTGTTAACAAAGGTTATCTGGCTGATTTGAGCCAACTGTTCACAAATGCGAGTCTAGTTGACCCTGAATACGACCCTGATGACATTATCCCAGCTTACTTAAGCTCGGGTGCCATTGCTGGTGGTCGTCGTGGCTATCTCTCGGGGGCTGGACAAGGTTTGTACGGTGTGCCGTTTGGTGCAGAAACAAGCATCATGGCTTACCGTCAGGATATCTTTGAAGAATACGATCTGGAAGTACCAACCACTTACGATGAAATGTTTGAGGTTGCGGAATTCATTACTGAGAATGTACCGGACGTTTATGGTATGACCAGCCGTGGTCAAACCGGTGGTAACTCCACTCACGCATGGCTGCTGCACGCCAGCCCTTATGGCGCAGACATCTTTGATGATTTCTGGAGCGTAACGCTGGACACACCGGAGGCACTGGCTGCTACCGAAGCTTTGAAACGCATTGTTGAAAATTCACCAACCGGTGTTTTGAACTGGGGCTTTGGCGACCAGGCCAATGCATTCTTGCAAGGCGATTCGGCTATCTATGTTGACGCACTGAAGATTGCAGCTATGAGCCGTGATCCAGAACAATCGCTGGTTGATGGCAATGTTGGTTATGCTTTGCATCCAGTTGGACCTGATGGCATCTGCGGTGCAGAAACCGGTGGGTTCTCGATGGGTATTGCTGAGAATTCAGCAAATAAAGAAGCAGCTTTCCTCTTTGTGCAATGGATGACCAGTAAAGCTGCGGATCAACTGATTGTGGAAGCTGGTGGCGACCCAGTTCGTTTGTCCACATTGGCAGACCCAGATTTACAAGCTCGTTTCCCTGAGTACCCGGTTATTTTGGAACAGTTGGAATGCGCGAATGAAAATTGGCGTCCGTTGATTCCAGAATGGGGCGAAATCAACGCGCAGATTATGGGTGAGCAGATTGGTGCTTACTTGAACGATGCGATTGATGCAGAGACGGCTTTGGCGAATGCTAAGGAACAGACAACGGCCGTTATGACTCGCGCTGGCTACTATGGCTGGAATGTACGCTAGTTAATCGGTTTTGAAATAGACCTCCGAGGTATGCTGGGACCAGCTTGAACCTCGGAGGTCTTTATTACATTGGAGGGAGGTTGGCGAATGGTAATGAAAAAACTGAAATCCCCACAAACACTAGTGCCACTAATCTTCATAATGCCTGCTGTGGTCGTTCTGGTAGTAGGCCTCATCGTCCCTGTGGCAAATGCATTTTACTTGAGCTTTTTCGATTGGGATATGGGCACACCGTGGGATTCTGCAAAATCGATTGGGCTGGAAAATTACACCCGCATGTTGGCCGATGAATCGGTGCGCAATTCGGTTTGGGTGACGCTCAAATATACGCTGGCAACAACATCGCTGGAAATGGTGCTTGGGATTGGTCTGGCGTTAGCTTTAGAAAAGCCGATTCGTGGCGCGTCCCTATTTCGAACCATTTTCATTCTCCCTCTGATGGTGTCACCCATTATTGTGGGTTTGATTTGGCGGTATATGTTAGACGGCCGTACCGGTGTTATTCCCTATTACGTCGAGCGGTTGGGCGAAATAATGCCGCCATTGCAATCAATGGGCTTTATTCGTCACGCCTATCTAGCCGATACCAATCTGGCTTTACCTGCTGCGGTTGGTGTAGACATTTGGCAGTGGACCCCCTTCATCTTCATCATTATCCTGGCAGGTCTGCAAGCTTTGCCCAGCGATGTGATGCAAGCGGCGTATATCGACGGAGCCACCTGGTTCCAGATGACCGTTTTTGTGAAGCTGCCCATGATGCTGCCGTTAATTATTGTCACGTTGTTGATGCGTTTGATTGATGTTTTCCGCGCTTTGGAAGTGCTTTTCATCATGACGTTTGGAGGGCCAGCACAAGCAACCGAAGTGCTATCGGTAAAGATATATAAAACAGCCTTCGCGGCACAAAACCTGGGGTATGCATCAACCATTTCGATGCTGTTGATTGCTATCACATTTGTGTTGAGTGTCATTGTGTTGATTTACAACAATCCAACACGTCAAGGGGGAAAATAAGATGACAACAATCATGAAAAGTGACATTCAGGATGCTGCTGGCACTGGCCGAAAGAAATTAAATATCAAATGGAGCACGATTGCTCATTATACGCTGCTGATCGTGATGGCGTTGATTATCCTTTTTCCTTTGTACATGATGTTGCTGACCTCTTTGAAGCAGCAAGTGGTGATTATGTCCAAAGAACCGGTTTGGTTTTTTGCGCCGACGGTTTCTAATTACCAACAGATTTTAGAGAATGAGAACTTTGTTCGTCATTTAATCAGCTCGGTGTATGTGGGGTTGGTTTCAACGATTGTGACGCTGTTTATCTCGAGTTGGGCGGCGTATGCGCTGGCGCGGATGCGTTTTCCAGGGCGCGGATTGATGTCGAACACGACGCTGATGGTGCGGATGGTGCCGCCAGCCGTGTTGACGGTTCCGATTTTTGCCCTGTGGGGAACGTGGGAAACTTTTTGGTTTAATTCAGAACTGCACACGCGGTTTACAACTTGGGTGAGCCAGTCGGCGCTTTGTATGGCTGATGGTGACGTGGCGAGTGCGTTATGCGCTATTTTTTCGGATGGGATGATAGACGGCCGTTTAGGCCTCATCCTCTTCTATTCTGCACTCAATCTGCCCTTTACCGTGTGGCTGCTCGTTGGATTTATCCAACAAATCCCCGTTGAACTGGAAGAAGCCGCCATTGTAGATGGCTGTAGCCCATTCCAGGTATTCAACAAAATCATCTCGCCATTGATGCGCGGTGGATACGCAGTTGCAGCCATCTTCACCTTCCGCATTGCCTGGAACGAATTCATCCTGGCACTTATTTTGACAGGCCGATTAACTTATACCTTGCCCGTCAAAACAACGCTGTTCATGGACGAAGCTGGGGTGCGCTGGGGCTTGATTATGGCGATGGGTATGCTCATTTTGTTGCCCCCGTTGACTTTGACATTCTTCTCCGCTAAACAAATTATTCAAGGGATGACGGCAGGAGCAGTGAAAGGATAGTTCAATTGTCAATTGTTAATTGTCAATTGTTAATTGTGAATTGAAAGATGGAAAAACCATTATTACAGATAGCTTTAGATACTTATGATTTGCCGTCGGCGTTGGGACCATTGCAAAAGGCGGCGGCGCATATTGATGTGATTGAAGTTGGCACGATTTTGTGTTTGGCTGAAGGGATGCATGCTGTTCGCGCCATTAAAAGCCTGTTTCCAGACAAAATTGTGCTGGCAGATGTGCGGATTGCAGAGGCTGGCAGCATCATTTCTAAGATGTGCTTTGATGCAAATGCGGATTGGGTGAGTGTGGTTAGTGGAGCCGCGCCCAGTTCGTTTGAAGTGGTGCTGGAAGAGGCTAAGTCTCGCAATGGCGATATGCAAATTGAACTAAGCGATGGCTGGACGTGGGAAATGGCGCAGCACTGGGCCGATATGGGTGTGCAGCAAGTCATTTTCAAACGCAGTCGCGACCTGGAAGCGCAAGGCAAACTAAGCTGGGGCGAAAAAGACTTTGACACGATTCGGCGGTTGCACGACATGGGGTTCAAAGTGACCGTAACAGGCGGCGTCAAAATGACCGATATTCCGCTGTTTGCAAATGTGCCGGTTTACATTTTTATTGCCGGACGTTCGATTCGTGGAGCAGATGACCCAGCGGCTGCGGCGCAAGCGTTTCAAGCTGCAATTATGGAGACGTACGGCTAAAAGCTGAGACTCAAGTTGTCATTTCGAACGAAGTCTTCGGAGTGAGAAATCTTGCTTCGTGGTTGTCAATAATCCTCTGCCTCAAAGCAAGATTCCTCGGTGGACCTCGGAATGACAATCGCAAGACGAGTTTCTTTCTTGGTCTGTGCTGGGTTTTCTCGGCATTGGTTACTCGAAATGACAATTGTATTACCCGACTTGTTTGCAACACTGCAATCAGACCTGTTGGGACATGTGGGAAGAGACACCAAATGAAAAGATTACCTATTGGCATTTATGAAAAAGCACTGCCGTTTAAAGTGGATTGGCATGAACGATTGGCCGTTGCGCGGCGGACGGGGTTTGATTTTGTTGAGATTTCGATTGATGAAAGTGATGAACGTCAGGCGCGGTTGAACTGGACGAGCAAGGAACGGGCTAATTTGCGCCGTGCGATTGCGGAATCGGGTGTGTCGATTATTACGATGTGCTTGAGTGGGCACCGCAAATATCCGTTTGGCAGCGCAGACCCGGCGATTCGCAAGCAGGCTGATGAAATGATGCAGAAGGCGATTGAGTTTGCGGCCGATATTGGGATTCGCATTATTCAATTGGCTGGTTATTACGTTTATTATGAACCGCATTTGGCTGCATCGCGGGACCGCTATCGAGCGGGGTTGTCGCAGGCTTTGGATGTGGCTAGTCAGGCTGGTGTGATGCTGGCGTTGGAAAATGTGGATGGCAATGATGTGATGTCGATTACCGAGGCGATGCGCTTTGTGAAAGATTTTAATTCTCCCTGGTTCCAGATTTACCCGGATATTGGCAATTTAGCTGAGCATGAGCTATCTGTTAGTGATGAGCTGGAACTGGCGCGTGGGCATATTGTGGGGCTGCATGTGAAGGATACGATTCCTGGTGAGCCGCGCCGTGTGCCTTTTGGTGAAGGTGTTACGCCTTTTGCCGCCGCATTTCGCAAGCTGGCGGAGATGAATTTTAATGGTCCTGTGCTGCTGGAAATGTGGAATGATGATTCACCTGATTCGCTCAAAATTGTGGAAGAGGCGCGCGTTTGGGTGGAAGAACGCATGGTTGAAGGTGGATTGATTTCGGCTCGGGAGAATGTTTAATGCCACGGTTTGATGTGACAACGATTGGGGAAGGGCAGCTGCGCTACAGTGTGCCTGCTGGTGTGCGTTTGGCAAAGGCGACTCAGCTTGATGTGAATGTGACGGGAACTGAGCTGAATGTGGTTTGTTTGCTGTCGCGGTTGGGCTGGAATGCCGGTTGGGTGAGTGCTTTGCCGGAATCGCCGCTGGGACAGCGGGTGATGATGGCTTTGCAGTTGGCGGGGGTGGATGGTACGGCCGTTTCTCACATCCCCAACCACCGCCTCGCCACCTACTACGTCGAATTCGCTCACCCACCACGCTCCTCCCAAGTCTATTTCGACCGCGCCAACACAGCATTCACCAACCTGACTGTGGACGACATCGACTGGGATTATTTGCTCGATACGCGTCTTTTGCACATTTCTGGCCTGACGATTCCGCTGTCCGACAGCATTCAGGCCATATTGCTGGAAGCATTGGCACGCGCCAAAGCCAAAAGTATTTCGGTTAGCTTCGATATGAA
>QQUD01000469.1 GCA_008501785.1 Chloroflexota bacterium | reverse complement strand
TGAGCAGCGAAGGCCCGTTCACCGTATTCGCACCCACCGATGATGCCTTTGCCGCCTTGCCCGAAGGAACCGTTGACAGCCTGTTAGCCGACCCCGAAGGCGCATTGACCGACATTCTCCTTTATCATGTCGCCAGTGGAGAGGTATTGGCAGAAACCGTCGTCACCCTCGACACAGCAACGACTGTGCAAGGTGAAGATGTGGCAATCTCTGTGGTTGATGGCAATGTTTTCCTGAACGAAACTGTGCAAGTAATCATTACCGACATCAAGGCAGACAATGGTGTTATTCACGTTATCGATGGCGTCCTGCTGCCCCCAAGCACAATGGCTGAAGCTGATGAAGATATGATGGACGAAGAGATGATGGGAACGATTGTGGACATTGCTGTCGCAGACGGCCGTTTTGAGACATTGGTTGCTGCTGTTACCGCCGCCAACCTCGTTGATACCCTGAGCAGCGAAGGCCCGTTCACCGTATTCGCACCCACCGATGATGCCTTTGCCGCCTTGCCCGAAGGAACCGTTGACAGCCTGTTAGCCGACCCCGAAGGCGCATTGACCGACATTCTCCTTTATCACGTCGTTGCCGATGCGGTCATGGCTGAAACTGTTGTCACGCTGGATGCAGCAACAACCGTTCAAGGTGGAGATGTGGCAATCTCTGTTGTCGATGGCAATGTATTCTTGAACGAAACTGTACAAGTTATCATCACCGACATTAAAGCAGACAATGGCGTGATTCATGTCATTGACGCTGTTTTAATCCCATAAGTGATTTTGCAGAAAAGAGCAGTGCAAATGCTTTCTTCTGAAACAACATTTTATTTCTCCTTTTAAAAGCAAAAGGACATGCTAATCAAAGCATGTCCTTTTGCTTTTTCTGCAACAAATGCACAAGTATTTGTGTGGAAAACATGAGAACGCCTGCAAATATCTTTACAATATCTGTGCAAAAATGTAAAATTAGTATTCATTTAAAAAAAAATGTGGACAAATTATGAAAAATGCAATGATTTGGGGTGCAGGCGGAGGCATCGGTCACGCCCTTTCAAAACAACTTATGCAATCTGAGTGGAATGTCATTGGTATTAGCCGCGACAGTGAGAAAATCGAAAGTGATGTTTCTCATGCTATCACTGCCGATGTGACCAATGAGTTTGACGTGCAAAATGCTGTCATGAGTGCCGGTTACGAAGTAGATGACATTCAACTGTGGATATATGCAGTTGGTGACATTATTTCACAAAAAAGCGACGCGCTCTCATCAACCGATTGGCAGCGCATCATCGGCGCGAATTTGACCGGGGCATTTCAAACCGTTCATCACAGCCTGCCATTGATGGCAGACGATGCACATATCGTTTTCCTAGGCGCAGTCAGTGAGCGACTGCGTTTGCCCGGATTATCTGCCTACGTCGCCGCTAAGGCCGGTCTGGAAAGCTTTGCCGAAACATTGCGCAAAGAGCAGCGCAAAAAGCGGGTAACTATTGTACGCCCTGGCGCAGTCGCCACCCCATTTTGGGACAAAGTGCCGCTGCGCCTGCCGAAAGATGCAGCCTCACCTGAAAAAGTCGCCCACCGCATTTTGGAAGCACATGAAAGCGGTCATTCAGGGGTTTTAGATTTGTTGTAAATCGTAAACCGTATGCCGTATGCCATGCGCCGAAAGCAACCAATTACAGAACGGAATACGGATCATGGACTACGGATTAGTTAACACGGATAATAAACATGCAAACATTTGATTACACATTCACAGTTGATGCGCCATTAACGGCCGTTTCTACTTTCCACCACAACACCAGTGTCCTCAAAACATTAACGCCGCCACCCATCGTGGCGCAGATTCATCACTTTGACCCGATGGGTGAAGGGGCAGTTGCTGATTTCACGCTCTGGTTTGGGCCACTGCCAGTGCGCTGGCAGGCCGTTCATTCGAACGTGAGCATCAATGGCTTTACCGACACGCAGCAAAGTGGTCCGCTGAAAAGCTGGCAGCATACACACCGGTTTACGGCCGTTTCTCCCCACACAACTCAAATCCACGAACACATCAAGTATGAACATGACACCGGCTGGCGCGGGGTACTTTCTAGACTACTTTTTGCCAAACCAGGGCTGTACATGCTCTTCACCGCCCGCAAACTAATCACACGCTATCATTTAAAAAAGGAACACAGAGATGGAAAATAATGAATTGTGAAGTAGCGCTCCATTCACAATTCACAATTCATTATTTCCCCTTTCTCTCTGTATCACGCTTCAACTATGAAAACAATCATCATCGGTGCCGGGATTGGCGGTCTGACTGCCGGTGCCTTACTTTTAAAAGCAGGCCACGATGTCACAGTTTTAGAAGCACACGTTTATCCGGGCGGTTCGGCAGGCACGTTTTTCCATAAAACCTACCGGTTTGATGCTGGTGCAACTTTAGCAGGTGGATTTGCGCCCGGTGGACCTCATGCCCGACTCGCCGAAATTTTGGATTTAGAATGGCCGATTCACCCGGTTGATCCGGCGTGGGTGGTGCATTTGCCAGACGGCCGTTCCATCACACAATGGGCAGATGCCAACCAATGGCAAGCCGAGCGGCAAGCAACCTTCCCTCAAACAGAACGATTTTGGCAAACGCAAGAACTGCTTGCCAACCTTTCGTGGGACATCTCCGCACGACCTTTCCCCTGGCCACCTGAGTCGCTGAGGGACATGTGGACGGTGGCGAAGGCATTACGGCCGTCAACCACCCGCGCCCTCCCCTACCTGCTGCGCACCATTAGCGACATCGCACCGACGGGGGACCCAATGTTTAAAGCATTTCTCGACGCCCAGCTTCTCATTGCCGCCCAAACCACAGCAGACTACACGAACGCGCTTTATGGCAGCGCCGCTCTTGATTTGCCACGACGCGGCGTCAATCATGTGCAAGGTGGCATTGGGACATTGTCAAAAACGCTGGTGAATTGGATTCGTGACCATGGCGGTGAGGTACTGTTCCGGCAAAAGGTGACAGAAGTAGAGGTAAAGGGCGGGAAGGTAACGGCCGTTATCACCAACAAAGGTCTACGCAAAACGGCCGATAATGTGCTGGCAAACATGACCCCTTGGGCACTTTCTGAATTAATGGGTGAACAATTGCCATCCAATCTCAAACGAAAAATGCCCAAACTAACACCAACCTGGGGCGCATTCACACTTTATCTGGGTGTAGACAAAGCCAGACTGCCAGCCAACCTCATTGGACACCATCAGGTAATCATGGACCACACGCAACCAATGGGTGAAGGTAACTCAGTTTTCATCTCATTCTCTGATCCAGACGATATTGAGCGTGCGCCGACCGGCAAACTCGCCGTCACGCTTTCGACACACACCGAGATCGCTCCCTGGTGGAAACTGAGAAATGACACTGACAAGACGCCTTACATGAATCGGCGCAACCGGTATGTGCGAAAGATGCTGGATGCTGCGGAAACGGCCGTTCCCAATCTGCGCCACGCCATCGAACTCTGTTTACCAGGCACACCGGTCACGTTCGAATATTACACCCGCCGTCCTGGCGGCATGGTCGGCGGGTTTCCACAGCATTCAATTTTCAAAGCAATGGGACCCGGAACCAGTATTCCAAATTTATGGATGGTGGGTGACTCAATTTTTCCAGGGCAATCAACAGCAGGTGTCACATTGGGTGGAATGCGCGCGGCAACGGCCGTTTTAAACACCTAATCTAAAACCCCTTCTGTTGGCTTTCCCAGGGGGGATCAACGCGTTGTTTGTACTCATCCACACTCGGACCACCTAACTGCCGCAAGCGCCACGTACCATACAGGTAGCTAATAACAAGCAAAACCAGTGTCGCAGGCCAGCCCAAAACCAGATTAAGGCCAGCTAACACCACAACTTGCCCTTCATTAAAGAAGTTAAGCTGCAACAGCAAGCGCAGCAAAAAATAGAGCACCCAAATCCAGGTCACTTCCGTATAAGCAGGCCGCACACGTGGATGCCAATACCAACCCAGGGGCCAACGCCGCGCCAAAAAACTAGTCCAGGCCACCATCGGCCGCCGAAAAAGGATGCTGCCAAGCGCAATCACAACTGTACCCAACCCTGAAATGATGCTGGGCAAGAAAAACCCTTCTTCCCGATCCAACAGACGAACGAGCGCAATGGCAACCAACACCCCCACCAAACCACCCAACGCCGCTTTCACCGACTGCCGCCGCACCAAACGAAATACCGTTAACAAAAAAGTAAACGCTAGTGCCCCCCACACGGCAATCTCAAAACGTAACCAAAGGGAAAGCAGTACAAAAAGCAATGGCGGCACAATGCCATCGATCAAACCTCGGTTGCTAAACACAACCAGCTTCAATTCATCAACAAGCTCATTAAACCGATTACTCATTTTAAAACAATGCCTTTATTGCAGGTTCAAAATCTGCGAAATCTGCGAAATCTTTGATAAACTTTTATTGTCATATTATTAACTTAACTTCCATCAGCCCTCAGCGAAATGGGAATTTGCAATCACCCTATTAACACATGTATTTCAATTGACAACAAACGACAATCGTCATAAAGTTGAATTTGGTCATCTTTAACTTTAGCACAGATTGCTTATTGCTCAGGTAGTGAGATTTTATGAACAATTCTCGGGAAAAATCCTGGCACGTTGGGCACTGGCCTGGGCTGGCTTGGCTAGAAACAATCATTAAACTGATAGCTTTGATGATTGGAATCATTGCTGCTGTGCGTGCATTAGCAGTCCCTGAACTGGCATTTCCAAAAGGAATATCACTTGTGCAATTTGTGATTCTTGTTATTTTGGCAGTGGGCTTGCTTGCAGCAATAGTAGATCGGATTGCAGATCGGGAAATTGTGGCGATGGTGTTTGTGGTGATCAATAATTTGGGGCATTGGGGAATGGTGTTGGCAATAACGGCCGTTTCCACCCCCACCACAACCCTCTCACTTTTCGCCGGACTAATGCTGCTTGGCGACCTGGTGAAGCTGTGGTTTATTCGTACTCACCAGTTCACGGTACGTGACTATGGGCAGCGGGTGGTGATTGGATTAACGGCCATTTACATCACCGGATACGCCCTTATTTTATTCTTGGAAATCATTGTATAAAAAATTTAGGTACTTCAATTCCATCACAAGAGATAAATACCGGCTAATAGGCAAATAAGCATTTACCCACTTCCCCACCATTCAAAGCTTTTTGTGTGATAATCGAATACAATATGTTCATTGAAAAGGAGCATTAAATGAGTCGAGATAATTTTGACATCCCCGAGGTATTCCGTCGTGCGATGGAAGAGGCAGGCTGGAATAACGGGGGTGATGATGATGGTGGGGGAAGACGGCCGTTTTCCCAACAATCTGGCCAACCACGAAGGGGCAATCGCCTACCTTACCTGATTGCTTTGATTTTTGTTCTGCTGCTTAGTGTGGGATGGATTGTGGGCACCTACACTGAATGGCTTTGGTTTGTTGAATTAGATTATCAAGATGTGTGGCTGCGCCAATGGCTGTTTCGCATTCTCACATTCGTGATTTTCTTCATCATTGGCACGCTCTTTTTGCTGCTCAATTGGCATATAGCGCGTCGCCGTGCTATTCAAGAAACGCTTGCCTTAAACAACCCCAAAATTTTGCAGCTGCGGGGCATTCGCTGGATCATTACCGGCATCGCCCTCTTTCTTGGATTTGGATTTGCCAGCTCCATCGGCGGAAATTGGCAAATATTTCTGCGCTACTTCTTTCGTACTCCCTTCGGTGAAGTAGACCCGCTATTCAATAACGACATAAGCCTCTATCTGTTTAGCATTCCGGCATTTGAAATCTTGCAGCAATGGCTGCTTTCTTTGCTCGTGCTCACATTTATCGGCACAGTTGGCATCTACGCCGTTAACAATTTAGCCGATATTCAAAAAGGCCAATGGCTGCCACAGCGCTCTGTTAGTTTAAGAAGACAAATCGCCTTTTTGGGTGCAATCATCCTCGGATTGTGGGCTGTGGGCTACGTATTTAGCATTTATGGCCTGCTTTACTCTGGGCGCGGTGTTGTCACAGGCGCCAGTTATACCGATCTCAATGCAACTATCTATGCGTTATACGCGCAAATGGCCTTTATGGGGTTAACGGCATTAGCGGTCTTATTCAACTTCTTCCGCTACAGTCTACGCCCAGTTGGCATTATGGCCGGGTTATGGCTAGTAGTGACACTCGTGATGGGCGGTATTGTCCCCGGACTCGTGCAGCGGTACTCAGTTGAACCCAACGAGCTAGAGCGTGAAAGTCCCTATATCACACACAATATTGCCCTCACACGATTGGCATTCGACCTCAACGAAGTTGACGTTCGCGCATTTGAAACGATAGAAGATTTAGATCAACAAACACTTGATGAAAATAGAGACGTATTAAAAAATGTACGACTGTGGGATTATCGTCCGCTGCAAGCAACTTACGAAGAATTGCAGGCACTGCGTCTTTATTACCAGTTTAGCGACGTTGATATTGATCGTTACACCATTAATGGTGAAACGCGACAGGTCATGCTCGCTGCTCGAGAATTAAACAAGGATAATCTGCCAAACAAAGCATGGGTTAATCGCTTTCTGGAATTCACACACGGGTTTGGTATTGTTATGAGTCCAGTTGATCAAATAACAGCTGGCGGCCAACCCGATTTCTTTATCAAAGATTTACCACCGCAAAGCAATATCGATTTGGAAGTGACTCGACCAGAAATTTATTATGGTGAACAAACCAATGATGTGGTTTTTGTGGGCAGCAATCAAAATGAATTCAGCTACCCAGGTGCCAACGAGCAGCCAGTTTATACCCGATATGAAGGGGTTGGTGGCGTTCCCTTAGACAATTATCTGAAACGGGTTGCGTTTGCGATTCGTTTAGGCGACACGAATGTACTATTAAGTGATGACATTAATCAATCAACACGGGTTCAATTCAATCGCCAAATCCAAACACGGGTTAATGAAATAACGCCATTTCTGACACTCGATAGTGATCCATATGTGGTGGTTTTTAACGGCCGTCTTGTCTGGATTCAAGATGCCTACACCCTGAGCCGCAGTTTCCCCTACTCTACGCCCATTAATGGCATT
>QQUD01000667.1 GCA_008501785.1 Chloroflexota bacterium | reverse complement strand
CAGCGTTTCAGCCAGAAAAGCTGACTAGCTGAAGTGCTGAAATGTTGAATTGCTCACGCATAAACCAATTGTTCTGGCGAAAATGTGTCGCGAGGATTGATTTGTGATGTATCGACGATGACCTGTCCTGCATCGAGCTGCACTGGGAATGTGTCGAGTGCGCGTGGTGCTGGTGGGTTTTCGACGTCGCCGTGCAGGTCGAAGCTGGAGGCGTGGCAGGGACAGAAGAAGCGGTTTTGGTCGGGTTCCCAGTTGATGGTGCAGCCGAGGTGGGTGCAGCGCCGGTATACGGCGAGAAAGCCGCCGTCGTGGGAGCGGATGAGGTAGAAACGGCCGTTTGGAAACTCTGTCACCGTTCCATTGACAAAGCTGTCAACCATGCCAGCCGTCATTGTGCCGCCAAATTCGCCTTCCAGGCTGCGTGGCTGCATAAATAGTAAGCTGATGCCGCCAACTTCGAGCAAGGCCACGGCGCTGAGTGCGCCCATGCCCATTTTTAGGAAATTGCGGCGGGTTAGTTGGGTGGGGTCTTTTTTAACATTCATAAGATTTATCTGTTAAGAAATGGCAACAACGGATTGGAGTAATGAACGGATTTAAGAAAAGGAAATCTGTTTATTACTTTAATTTGTTATTGTTTTATACAGGCCAGATGAGTGCCATGTTGGCTCCGCGAAAGTAAACGCCGATGATAGTTAAAACGATCAGGCTGACCATGATAAATGTGAAGAGTCCGACGACTGCTTCGCTGCGGGAGGCGGTGAACAGCTTGCGTAATGCTTTGTAGATGGCGGCGAGTGCGCCAAGGGAGAGCAGCAGTGGCAGCAGTCCGTTGGAAATGAGTGTGGGCCAGGTGGGGAGCAGTGCGGGTAAATCGAGCCACCATTCGTCGATGAGAACGAGCAGCGGGATTAAAATGATGCTGAGGATAATGCCGACAAGGGCGGTTTGTTTGCCAATGACTGACCGGAAATAAACACCAATTTGATCTTCTTGTTTGTCCCAATATGGCAGGGCAATTAGTGCGCCTAAAATGATGCCGGGTAAGAGTAGGGTGGCTAATGGGTGCATGTGCAGCAGCAGTTCTTGTAGGCCCATGAAGTACCAGGCTGCTTTGGCTGGGTTGGGTGGATGGGCTGGGTTGGCGAGTTCTTCGAGGGGGGCGGGGACAAAGATGGACCAGATGATGATGGCGGTGAGCAAAACGGCCGTTGCTGCTAGCTCAATTTGGACTAAATGGGGAATAGTGGTGACGCGCTCGATGCGTTCGCGTTTGCCGTTTTCGCCGATGGGTGGTTCGGGTTGGGAGATGCCGCCATCTTTGCGTACTTTCCAAAAGTGGTAGGACATGAGCACAATCATGGTGGCGGGCAGGACAGCGACGTGGATTGCGTAGAAGTTACGCAGTGTGCCTTGCCCGACTTCGGGGCCACCGAGGAGGAAGTTGGAAACGGCCGTTCCAATCAATGGAATGTAACTGAGTAAACTTGTGCCAACTGTGATTGCCCAATAGGCAAGCTGATCCCAAGGCAGCAAATAACCTGTAAAATTAAATGCCACCACTAACAGCAACAAAACGATGCCAATGATCCAATTGGTCGAGCGCCCTTTCAAAAAGCCGCCGGTAAAAAAGACGCGCAGCATGTGCAAAAATGCGGTAATCACGAGCAAATTGGCTGACCAATGATGAACAGCACGAATCAATGAACCAAACATGACTTGGGTTTCTAAATATTGAATGCTGGTGTAGGCGCGTTCAATGCTGGCGTCGTAGCGAAACATGAGTAAGACGCCGGTAATGATGAGCAGTAGTGCCAAAATTGTAGAAATGCCGCCTAGCCCCCATGTGTAGGAAAAACGCAGCGCCCGTTTTGGAACCTTGGTTGGATGCAAATGCAAAATTAGATTGTTGGCAACAGCTCGCATTCGGCTGCGGTCATCGGTAGTTGTGGTATACAACAATCGTTCTTTCATCGTTTGATTAGCCATTTTAATTTCCTGTTTTCTGAGGCAATTTGAAATTTGGTTGGTTGATACGGGGGGGGAAATACGGATATTAGAAATTTGTATCCGTATTTCCCCCATCCGTGTCTATAAAATCTGTAACCTATCCATTGTTTCCTTTGCCGTTACCCTGACCATTTCCATTGCCTTGACCTTGGCCATTGCCTTGACCTTGACCTTGACCTTGACCTTGGCCATTGCCCTGGCCGTTGCCCTGGCCGTTGCCGCCATTGTCGGTGTTGGTGATGATGGCGTCGTAGCTGGATTGGTCCAGGTATTGGGGTTGGTAGGGTTCGCCAGTTTGTCGTTCGTAGTTGCTGGCAAAGGATTGCAGGTGATTTTCAGAACCTGAGCGTAGGGTTTGGTAAACGTTGAGGATGTCGCTGCTGCTGGTGCTGTTTATGCGTTCGTCTAAATCGAGAATATCGATTTCTTCGATTGCGCCACTGACGAGCAGGGCATCTGCTAAGGATTGGGAACCGGTAGCGATAAGTTGGTCATAAAGTGCTTGCAGGTCTTGGTTGGCGAATTGCCCAATGTCGTTGTTGGCTGCTGGGTCAGCAATGCCGTATGTGTTTAATAAATCAACAACATAACTTATGTGCATTTGTTCGCTGGCGGCGATGTTGTTAAAGATATTCATGCCCCATAGGTCGTTGAGCGTGAGGTAGACATCGTGAGCCAGCTTTTCTTCTTCACGCATGAAGAGCAGTCCGGCGATTTCGTCGGCGGTGAGGGGAGCTGTGGATTGCAGGGTGTGTGTGATGGTTGGATCGGCTTGAACGGCCGTTTCTCCATCCACATCTGTCACAATTTCAACGGCAGGTGCGGGTTGATCGGTGTTGGTTTCAGTTGTTTGAGGTTGGGAAACGGCCGTTTGTGTGTTGGTTGGAGTGGAAACGGCCGTATCGGTACAAGCCACTGCCATCCATGCAAAAAGTATTGTGATGAGGATTAAAGTGTATTTGGTGTAAGTTGGTTTTAACATGAGCTTCTCCATGAAAATAATCTTTGGAAGGGCGCAATTGCCCTGATGTATTTAACTTTAGGGGGCAGATATGAAGTAGTTGTGAAGTTGAGGTGGGGTGGATGTGAAAATAAAGGAATCTTATACTTTCACGCCTTAATTTGAAGAAAAATAGTTATGGTTCTACGGATCGAACGGGATAAAAAAAATGGGACGCAGATTTACGCGGATAAACGCAGATAAAGAAGGAGAAAGTCTGCGAAATCATGACAATCTGCGTTATCTGCGTTCAATTTCCCAGCATATCCTGTTGAGCCATAGTTATTAGGCTGCCTTGATAATGTGTGAGATCAGGTAGAATGTCGTGCTTTTACTAGTATTTTAGTACTGTAGAACCTGGATGAAAATGATGTTATGTTATCATCTCGACCTGGTTTAGAAGAGGATACTAAATGCCTAAAAAAAACAAACATGACTTGGCTCGATTAAGAGATCAAATTGTTTCCACATTTGATATGGAGGAGTTAAAGTTGTTGGCATTTGATCTTGAATTGGATTGGGATGAGTTAAAAGGTTTGAGGAAATCAGCTCGTATACAAGATCTCATAACACAACTTGGAAATCAACAAAGACTTGAAGAATTGGTTGATAGCTTAAAGCTGTTACGACCACACATGTCCTGGAAAGCTGTTTCCTCCGAACAAACCCGTGCTGTTCGAATAGCTTTTCCTTCTGAACCATACTATAAACAAGCGTGGTTTACTAGTTTGAGTACAACAATCATATTGGTAGGTATATTAACTCTATTATTATTTCAGTTGCAGGTACCAAAACGCATTGTTGATGCCTTTATTCTCCCGTTTCCCTCTGAGCAATCAGGAGAAACTTTGATAATTATTTCAACTTTTTTCCGTACCGAGGGAGTCTTAGATGTTGGAGTCCATAACGAGATTCAGCGTGCCATTCAGGATAAAATAGATACACTTAAACTGGAGAACGTGCGAGTTGCTGTTGCTCCTACCATCTTGCAGTCTGATGATCGTGAGGGTGCTGAGGAGCTTGGGGATCGATACAATGCTTCCATAATCATTTGGGGAGCCGATACGGGTATTCGCCAAGAAATCAATTTCCTTAACCTCAAAGGCCCTGGTTTATTTGCCGCTGCTGCTACTATTAACGAAACTGAAAAGACTCAACTGGCTGAACCTGATGCATATGCTCGGTTTATCATTAAAGAATTGCCGGGTCAATTGATTTACTTATCTTTTTATGCGTTGGGTCAGGTAGAATATATTCGCTCGAATTATGATCATGCGATTGTGCTTGTTAAAACAGCCATAGAGGCTTTGCCGGAAACTTCGCAGATCAATGCATTGGAATTAGCTTTGGATACTGCTTATTATGGTTTAGGCTTTATGTATCATATTACAGAGCAGCCAGTTTCGGCCATCAATTTTTATAGTCAAGCAATATCTCTCAATCCGAAATTTGCAGAGGCTTTTACCAACCGAGGTAATGTTTACGAGGGTTTGGGGGAATTTGATCTAGCTATTGCCGATTATGATCAAGCCCTCGCTCTTAGTCCAGAAGATGCTGTAGCTATTTCTGCCATTAACAATCGCGGTCTTGTCTATATGAATCAGGGAAAGGTTGAGCAGGCAATCAATGAATATGATAAAGCCATCGCGCTTAACTCAGAAGATCCCGATCTATTCAATAATCGAGGAATTGCTTATACTCACTTGGGGAAGGATGAGTTGGCTATCGCAGATTTTGAACACGCAGTTACGCTCAATCCCCAAGATGCAGATAGTTATTACAATCGGGGTCTTCTCTATCATAACCAAGGGAAGATTAATCAGGCCATAGCCGACCACAATCGTGCTATTTCCCTTAATAGCGAGCATGTTGACGCACTTATCGATCGAGGAAATATCTATGATGAATTGGGCGAGTTCGAGCAGGCTTTGGCTGATTATAATCAGGCCATTGCTTACAATTCCCAAAGTGCAAGTGCTTACTGTAATCGAGGCATTGCTTATCATTCCCAGGGGAATGACGAACAGGCTTTGGCCGATTATGATCAAGCCATTTCCCTCGACCCTGAGTATGCAATGGCTTTTCAATATCGCGGAAACCTTTACGATGAAATGGGGATGTTTCAGCAGGCCATTACTGATTATAATCGGGCGATTTTACTGGACCCACAAGAAGCAGGTGTCTTTTTCGATCGAGGTTTAGCTTATTTAATTCATGGAGAATTTGACCAGTCTATTGTTGATAATAGCCAGGCTATTGATCTCAATCCGGAACTTGCAGATGCTTTCTATAGTCGAGGTCTTGCTTATTACCGTCAGGGAGAATACGAATTGGCTCTCGTGGATCTCCGTCATTATCTAGAATTTGACATACAATCGCAACAACGAGAAGCTCTTGAAACTTTTATTGATGATTTAGAAACCATGCTAGAAAATTAAACTATTTATACGCTGGGAAGGTCAAGAATAAAGGTGGCCCCATGGCCGGGAGTGCTTTCGAGGGAGATACGGCCGTTATGTGCCTCCACAATCGCTCGACAAATTGCCAGCCCCAATCCTGAGCCACCATTTTCGCGGTTGCGGGCGCTGTCTTCGCGCCAGAAGCGGTCGAAGACGTGGGCTTGGGCGGTGACCGTTAGCCCTGGGCCGTTGTCCGAAATCCGTAGTTGGACTTTGTTGGCTGTGTTGGTTAATGTGACGGTGACGGTGGGGGAGCTGTTGTCTTTGGTGACGTGGCGCAGGGCGTTGGAGATGAGGTTGCCGAGGACTTGCTGAATGCGGTTGGTGTCGGCGGTGATCAGTGTGGGGGTTGGGGGGAGAACGGCCGTTAACTCCACCCCCTCCGCTTCTGCCAACGGCTCAAATGCAGCCACCGTTTGCGCTGTCAGATCCTTCAAATCCATCTCACCTAGATTGAGAGAAAGTTGGCCTGCTTCTGCCAGCGACAATGTGCGCAAATCTTCAACAAGTCGTCCCAACAGCAGCGTTTCTTCATGGATCAGTGCCAGATTGTCTGGCGACATGTCAAAGACGCCATCGAGCATGGCTTCGATGTGGCTGCGGGTGATGCTGATTGGCGTGCGTAGTTCGTGGGCAATGTCGGCCAGCATTTGCTGACGCTGCTGTTCAGCCTGAGCCAGCGCTGCTGACATTTGATTAAATCCGGCGGCTAGTTCTCCGACTTCACCTTGATTGTTTATTTCAACCTGTTTGCCTAATTCACCAGCGGCAAGATTTTGGCTGGCGGACGTTAATTGTCGTAATGGCTGGGTGAGTCTACGAGCCAGCAAAATGCCCAGCAGGAGTGCTGTTACCACGGCCACTAACCCACCTAACCAGATGGCTTGATTGACGTTTGCTAGATATTGCTCCCCGGCGCGATTGCCCTGACCGCCTGGGTTGCGGATGAGGAGGGTGCCGACAGAACGGCCGTTTATTTCAATCGCCAACTGCAAATCAGAATCTTCTAGCGATGCAGGCCTGTTTCGCTGCCCCCCGGCAATGGCTGCCCTTTCCCCAAATTCATCTAGTAAAACCAGACTGGTTCCACCTTGTCCGCGTCCTTGCTGGGCTGTGGTTAAAATCGAATTGACTCCATTCCAACTGCCACGTTGTTCGTAAAAGTGAGCTAATTCACGTTGCAATTCACTCCAATTTCTTGCCTGATCTTCGGACAGGTATGCACGGAATCCAGCTGCTGTTGCTTGGTTTGCTAGAACTGCAACCACAACAATGCCTACGATGGCAACCAACAAAAAAGCGGCGGTAATGCGAAACCAAAGTGCGTGCCAGACCTTACTCAAAAAACCTCCAAAGAAGCTAAAAGCTATTAACTATTAGCTTTTATAAATCAGGATTAAACCGATAACCAACGCCAAATGATGTCAAAATGTATTGGGGTTTAGACGGGTCAGGCTCGATTTTTTTGCGCAGATTTTTAATGTGGACATCGATGGTGCGCTCGTAGCCATCGTAGGCAAAGCCTTGGGTGCGCTCGAGCAGGTCGAGTCGGTTGAAGGCGCGGCCTGGGTTGAGCATGAGGGTTTCGAGTAGGTCGAATTCCATACGAGTGAGTTCGATGGAACGGCCGTTTACCTTCAGCGTTCGTGCCGTGCGGTTCATATCCAATTCCGCAA
>QQUD01000796.1 GCA_008501785.1 Chloroflexota bacterium | reverse complement strand
AATTTACCTATCTTCTTATTCTTCGCCACATTCGTCCGTTCGTGAAATTTGTGATTTTTCTCTGCGCCTTTATTCACTATCAACAACCTCAATTGAATTGATTGCAATCTTTTCTGGTGCAAAATTTTGTACAAGCATATTACAACAAGTCATAATCGCATCTTGATTCAAAGAATAAAAAATCTGCTTACCTTCACGCCGTGAAGTCACTAATCCGGCATCGCGTAAGATACTGAGATGGTGGGATACCGTCGGCTGCCTTACGTTTCCCAATTTATTAACAACATCACTCACACACAGCCATTGACAACACAAATGCGTCATTATTTGCTGGCGAGTCTCATCTGCAATTGCTTTCGCGAAGGTAACAGCGTTCATTTTTTATTTCAACTCACATATCGATAATTATCTATATGTTCTGCATTATGGCTGATCAAACCCCATTTGTCAAGCTTTACAAAAAATTTCAACTTCAAAGTCACTTGTTATGTTAGGCGCGACAATACTACCCTTGCTCCCTGCTCCCTCGCCCCCTGCTCCGTTTGACTTAAAATCACCCCACCGATAGAATCCACACTCGTTTAAAAATTAGCACTTTTATGCAGGGGAAGCGCGAGTTATGCGAATTGTTGTTGATGCAATGGGTAGTGATAATCATCCAGAGCCAGATGTCGCCGGTGGCATCCTGGCGGCGCGTGAGTTTGGTGACGAAATTGTTTTGGTGGGTGATCAGCCTCGAATCGAAGCCGTGTTAGCTGAACAAAATACAAATGGTTTGTCGCTAGAAGTGGTACACGCATCACAGGCCATCACAATGGAAGATAAACCTTCTGATATTGTCAAAGGCAAGCCAGATTCCTCTGTGCATGTGGGTATGCAATTGGTGCGTGTGGGCAAGGCCGATGCATTTGTCAGCGCAGGCAACACGGGCGGCATTTTGGCTGTCGCTATGCTGCGTAAGGTTGGTTTGGGACGCATCGCAGGCATTAAGCGACCTGCTTTAGGTGTGATCTTCCCAACAAAGGGACAGCCATTGCTGATTGATAATGGGGCCAATGCTGACTGCCGTCCTGAATACCTGCTTCAGTTTGGGTTAATGGGCAGTTTGTATGTAGAGCGAGCATTAGGCATTGAAAACCCGCGTGTTGGCCTTATTTCAAACGGCGAAGAAGAGGGCAAAGGTAACAGTTTGATTAAAGAGGCGATTCCTTTGCTCGAAAACAGCGGTATAAACTACATCGGTAATATTGAACCCAAGCAATTTATGGCTGGTGAAGCCGATGTGGGTGTCACCGACGGGTTTACCGGTAATTTAATGCTGAAAACGGCCGAATCTATTGCTGGTTATATGTCGAACGTAATTCGTGATGAGATGATGGCGAACCCACTCACTATTTTAGGTGGGTTGTTGACTCGCTCTGTTTTTAAGCGGGTGCGAGCACAGTTAAGTTCAGATGAGGTCGGCGGTGCGCCCCTTTTGGGTGTGAAAGGGGTTGTTATTGTTGCACACGGCCGTTCCAACGCCTATGCTGTGAAGCAGGCCATTTATCAGGCACGGCGAATTGTAGAAAATAAGGTTGTGACAGCTATTGCAGAAGGCTTGCACAGCAAGTAAAAGAGGGGATTAAGGACTAGAGATTAGGGACTAGAGACATTCGACCTCCAGCCCCCAGTCCCGAATCCCTTTCTTAAGGAAAATAAATGAATAACGAGTATCTGGACGCACATGGCCGTCCACGCATTGCGGTAACGGGGTTGGGGGTCATGAGTCCATTGGGCCACACGATGGCTGAAAGTTGGGATAGTTTGCTAAACGGCCGTTCGGGCATCGGTCCCATCACCCAATTTGACGCCAGCAACCTGCCTTCGCGCATTGCTGGTGAAGTCAAAGATTTTGTAGCAAAAAAATATATGGATTTTAAAGAGGCACGACGCATGTCTCGCGCTTCGCAACTGGCAGTAGCGGCCTGCCGCATGGCGCTGAAAGATGCAGGCTTGTCCGAACCTGTTCCGAATCCTGAACGCACTGGCGTATTGATTGGTGTTGGCGTTGGTGGATTTGAAGTGGCGGATCGCAACCTGATTCAACTGCGCACCAAAGGGTTCAATCGCGTTAGCCCATTTGCGATGACCGGCTTTTTGCCCAATATGCCCAGCCATCATGTCAGCCTGATTGCAGGCACGTTGGGACCGATCAGCACCTTATCGGCAGCGTGTGCCACGGGAACCCAGGCAATCGGGGAAGCGATGGAATATATTCGACACGGCCGTTCTGACCGTGTTATCACAGGTGGTGTCGAAGGGTTAATCCACGAAGCCGCCATTGCTGGATTTGGAGCCATGCGTGCATTGTCTACCCATTTCAACGACGCACCAGACAAGGCCAGCCGCCCATTCGACAAAAATCGGGATGGATTTATCCTTAGTGAAGGAGCAGGACTGCTGATAATTGAGCGCTTGGATAAAGCCATTGAACGGGGCGCACGAATTTATGCAGAATTAACTGGCCACGCATCGTCCGCAGACGCATACCATGTTGCTGCGCCAGACCCCGAAGCAGCAGGTGCCGTGCGAGCGATGCAATGGGCCTTGGATGACGCAAGTACAATGCCCGATACAGTTGACTACATCAACGCTCATGGCACATCAACCCCGGTAAATGATGTAACAGAAACATTTGCTATTAAAAAGCTGTTTGGCGAACGCGCTTATGAAATTCCGGTGAGCAGCAGTAAATCTGTTTTAGGTCATGCAATGGGTGGGGCTGGCGCGATTGAAGCGATTTTCTCGATGTTGGCCTTGCATGAAGAAGTGGTGCCGCCAACATGGAACTATGAAACGGCCGATCCCGAATGCGACCTCGATTATGTGCCGAATCTGCCGCGTAACGCAAAATCAAAAGTGGCATTATCTAACTCCTTTGGTTTAGGCGGACAAAATGCATGTCTTGTTATGAGGAAGTATCAGGGAAAGTGATTAGTAAAAAGTTGTCGGAGAAAGAATAAAACGCAGATTACACAGATTGTGACGCAGATTACACAGATTTAAGAAAGAAATTAAAATAAATCTTCAGGACATTGGGGTTTCTTGAATTTTCCAGTGTAAGAGGCGATTTTCAAAATCGTTCTACATAACAGAGAGGATTGATAAATTCGTAAGATGTCTGAAATCTTTTTTCTTTTTACTTCGCCGAATCTATTTAGAATATAAACAGGGTGGTTTGGAGATTGGGAGATTATGAGATTGAAAAAAGCTAATCTCATAATATCGCAATCTCTGAAAAAAGTTGAAAAAACATGATAATAATCCGCGATGAAGAACGAATAAAACGATATAAACAAATCAGTAAAATAACCAGTGTTGCCGGTATTGTGGCCCTGGTTATCGGCATGATATTGGCGTTTACAAACACAACCAATGCTCTGGCTTTGCAGCTTGTGGCACTTGGTTTTGGCTGGATTGCGTCTCAGGTGGGCATTTATTTAGCGCATCGGTATGTGCGTGATCCGCGCCCAGATGAAGTGATTGACAAAGCATTGGGGAAGGTCACACGTAAGGGTCGCCTCTATCATTATTTGCTGCCTGCTTCGCACGTTTTATTGATGGAAACGGGCATCATCATTTTGATTTCCAAATTTCAAGGCGGCAAAATCAGCGTTGAAAATGACAAATGGAAACAAAGTGGCATGGGCATGCGTAAATTTTTCGGCCAAGAAAATTTAGGTAATCCAACGCGTGAAGCAGAAGACAATATTAAAGCGTTGGCCAATTACATTAGCAACAATGCGCCAGAAGTGGAAGAGGTGCCGATTGGGGCGCTGATTGTGTTTACGGCCGTTGATCCAAAAGAATTAACGATTAGTGAATCACGCTTCCCAGCCATGCATCACAGCAAAGTGAAAAGTTATTTGCGTCGCAAACGCCGTGCGCAGCCAATGTCAAATGAATATTACCAGGCATTGCAAGCAGCATTCGATAAAAAAGCGGCCCATTTGCTGGAAACTGAGTATGTCGAAGAAACAGCTTAAACGTGGCACTGAAATTGCCCCCGGCATTTATTGGATTGATGGGGGCGGTGGAAATTTTTATCTCTGTGAAGAACCGGAAGGGTTGACGTTAATTGATACGGGGATGCCCAAAAGGCAGCATTTAGTCCTGCAATTGATTGACGAGCTTGGTTATGCACCACAAGATTTGAAACAGATTTTGATTACCCATGCAGACCTGGACCATGCGGGCAGTTTGGCGGCGATTCAAGCTGAAACGGGTGCTGTGGTGTATGCGGGGGCAGAAACGGCCGTTCATCTCACCACTGGTTCCACTCCAAAACACCTGCCCCGAATCATGGATTTTGTTATCCGGCGCGTCATGGGCGGTATTCAGCCAATATCATCTGATATAATAAAATCCTTTACAGATGGTGAAAGCTTGCCGTTTTTAGGTGGTTTGCAAATGCTGGCGACACCAGGACACACGATGGACCATTATGCCTTTTATTGTGCAACAACGGGTGTTTTGTTTGCTGGGGATGCGTTGAATACGAGAAACGGCCGTTTACAAGCAATATTACCCTTTATTACTGCCAACCAAGAAGCTGCGACGCAATCCGCCATCCGTCTATTAGAATTGTCCCCAGCCATCATTGCTTGTGGACACGGAAAACCATTTACAAATCATGGGATGGATACACTTATGACCCTATTTAACCAGCTTAGAAAACAGGGAGGAACAAAATGACCCACTTTCAAAGCCGCTCAATTTTAGACAAAGAACTGACTAAAATGCGCGAAGATGTTTTACGTCTGACTAGCATGGTAGATACTGCTATCGAAAAAGCAATGTCAGCTCTGGATACACGTGATGTTGCCCTCGCACAAGAGGTGATAGCCGGGGATGACGAAATCAATGTATTGCGTTTTGATATCGAAAAAGAAGCGCTGCGCACATTGGCGACCCAACAACCAGCAGCCACCGATCTACGTATGACGGTTGTTGGTGTGCATTTAGCCATTGAATTAGAACGAATTGGTGACCATGCATCTGGAATTGCCTCCCTCGTATCTCGGATGGAAGAAGAAGACGACATTGCTTCTCTGCATAAACTACCCAAGATGGCTAATCGGGCGCGTAAAATGATTCAGCAAGGGATACAAGCGTTTGTAAATAATGATGCAGAAATGGCAAGAGCTGTATTCCAGCGAGATGAAAAGATTGATAAACATTACAAAAACCTAATTCAAATTTTGCTTGAGGCAATGCAAGAAGATAGCTACATTCGTCGGGCAACATTTCTGTCATGGATAGGCCATAATCTTGAACGTATTGGCGATCGTGCCACGAACATTGCTGAACGTGTTATCTTCATGGCAACTGGTGAATTTGTGGAATTCTTAGACGATATGGATTCATAAAACGACGCACAGTCTAAAAAAATTTAAAAGCGGATTATTGGATGATTTTGCCATTTTGCAGCCAAATCATCCAATAATCCGCTTTGTTTTTCTCAAAAAGCAAGCAAATTCTTCAATTTTTTGACTTGTGAAGATAATACATTAGAATTTGATTGGAATTGGAAGGAGGGGTGTTCCCCCCCCCACTAGCACAATTGAGGAGGTGAGTCGAATAGACTAACTTGAATTTGAGTTTTCCACTGTTGTGTCCAATAAAGCATAAAGCTTGATTTTTCCCATCTAATCCACTGTCCGTATATCAAGTTAATTTATTGTTCCATCAAACGTTTGAATGAGGAGAAGAACAAATGAAACGTATTCCCCTACTTATTTTATTCGTGTTGCTCTTTACTATTGGTCTTTCCGCATGTGGTGGCGCTGCATTGGAATGTGCTGATGCACTTGGTTGTGTTGAAGTTGGCCCCGATGAGGCCATCGTCCTTGCATCCTCCCTTGTTATTTCTGGTCCTAACACCCAACTTGGCTTAGATTCACAATATGGTGTTGAAATAGCCATCGACTTCCGTGGCGAAGTCTTGGGTCACGCTGTTGAATTACAGGCTGAAGATGACGGCTGTAATGCGGAAGGTGGCCAAACCTCCGCTACGAAGGTTGTTTCCAATCCCCAAATTGTGGCGATGATTGGCACGAGCTGCTCCGGCGCTGGCGTTCCTGCTTCCAAGATTATCTCCGATGCTGGTTATGCAATGATTTCTCCATCAAACACGGCCCCTGTGTTGACAGATGCGTCAACCCATGAAGCCGGATATTTGCGAACAGCACATAATGACAAGGTTCAGGGTCGTGCTGTTGCTGAATTTGCAATCAATGAATTAGGCGTTACAAAAGCGGCTGCGATTCATGATGGCGACCCCTATACAGAAGGACTTGCCAGCGTATTCCGTGATGCATTCACCGAGCTTGGTGGCGAAATTGTTGCTTTTGAAGCTGAAAGTCCGGAGGCTTCCAATGTTGAACCGATTTTAACCACAATTGCAGCTTCTGGTCCTGAGCTTCTTTACTATCCGGTATTCACCAATTTGGGTGCATTGATTACAAAAACCGCTCGTGATATTGACGGAATGGATGGCGTTATTTTGGCTGCTGCTGATGGCCTGCAATCCCCTGACTTCCTTGAAGCGGCCGGTGATGCTGCTGAAGGTATGTATGCTTCTGGTCCAGACTTGGGTTTCTCTAATGCGATTTATGATGATTTCCTGGCCGCGTATCAGGAGAAGTATGGTTCCGAACCGCTGTCTGTATTCCATGCCCATGCATTTGATGCTACCAATATGGTTCTAGATGCAATTGAAGCTGTCGCCCAAGAAGGCAGCGACGGCACCTTGCTCATTGGTCGTCAAGATTTGCGTGATGCACTGTTTGCTACATCTGGCATGGCAGGCATTACAGGCACTATCACTTGTAATGAATTTGGTGATTGTGCCGATCCGCAGATTGCTGTTAGCCAGGTTGATGGCGGTTCTTTCAACGTCATCTGGCAGTACGAGAACTAAACTAAACAGCATCCCTAAAAGCTATTTGACCTGTATGCAATAGGACAGGTAAATAAAATCAAAATGGACGGGCTCCGGGGATAACCTTCGGAGCTCGTTTCATATCTGCCCCAAATATGAGGGAAAAAACTATGCCGAAACGATTCCAAAACATTGATTTTATTAGTGTGATTCTGTGGTTGT
>QQUD01000822.1 GCA_008501785.1 Chloroflexota bacterium | reverse complement strand
TTACCTTTGATGGTACTGATTGGCACATTTACTTAGCTGGGCTTCCCATTCAGTCCTTACTGCCAGGCCCGGTGATTGAATATACAGCAGACGATACTGTTTGGTTTTCCGTTTATCGGACCGGTGCGGTTAGATATGATGGCACTTCATGGAATATGGTAACAACAACGGACGGGTTAGCAGGGGATTATATTAAAGACATTGAATCTGATGATTCCGGAAATACCTGGTTTGCTACTTGGTCCGAAGATACCCTTTTAGGTAATGGCGTCAGTCGTTTTGATGGGACAAACTGGCAAACATTCACCCAAAGCAACGGCCTTGTTAGCAATGATGTTGTGCAAATTGCTGTTGACCAAAATGGAAAGGTGTGGTTTAGCACGTGGAATGGACTATCTGCATTCGATGGGGATTCTTGGGAAACTTATACAACAGCAAATGGTTTAGAAAACAATCGGCTCGATGCATTAGAAATTTCTGGGACTGATGTATGGCTTGGATATTATGGTGCATATGGAATTTCTCATTTTGACGGCAGTTCTTGGAAAACATATACCACAGAAGATGGTTTGAGCAGTGATCGAATTTATGCAATAGATTTTGATGAGTTAGGAAATCCATGGGTGGCAACAAATGTGAGCGTGAGCCACCTAGATTCTGGTGTTTGGACGAATTATCCTTTCCCTGAAGGTATTTCAAATGGATATGTACGTGATTTAGTTGTTGATGTTCAGGGAGGGGTTTGGATAAGTATATATGATCAAAATACATACTGGTCTGGCATAAGCCGTTGGTTTGAAGGCGAATGGACTAATTATACAACAGACACAGTAAACAGTTTGTTAAGTAATGAAGCCAATCATTTTGCACCAAATAAAACACGGGATGTGATTTGGTTTAACCAGTCGTACAAAGGTGTAATGCGTGTTGAACTTGTTAATGCCGACATCCCTGGCGTAACGATTACTGAATCTGCCAGCAGCACCGCTGCTACCGAAGGCGGCGCGACAGATAGCTATGAAGTGGTTTTGGCAACACAGCCAATAGCAAATGTAGATGTAGTGATTACCCTAGACGCGCAAATCGACTTGGGCAATGGTGCAGGCAATCCTGTTACACTCAATTTCACAACAAGTGATTGGGATTCAGCGCAAACAGTGACGATAACGGCCGTTAACGATGACATCGACGAACCCAACCACAACAGCATCATCACCCACACCGCCACCAGCAGCGACGCCGATTACGAAGGTATCAGCATCGCCAACGTGACAGCAATGGTGACTGATAATGATGAAGCGGGGGTTTTGATTACGGAATCTGATGGGGAAACAAAAGTTGGCGAAAATGGCACAGCCGATGTGGTTAAAGTCGTTCTGGAGTCAGAACCAACGGCCAATGTTGAAGTAATGATTACGCCCGATGCCCAAATCGACTTGGGTAACGGCGCAGGTAGCCCGGTTGTGCTCACCTTCATACCGTCTAATTGGAAGGTGGTACAGATGGTGACGGTAACGGCCGTTGACGACAATCGCACCGAAGGCAATCACACCAGCGTCATCCACTACACAGTGAGCAGCTCAGATACATTTTATGACGGTATCAGCGCATCGGACACGACGATTGATATTATCGACAATGACAATGAAGACACAACTTTCTATATTTTCTTGCCAATGGTGATTAAATAGTTTGTCGGAAACGGCAGTGTATTCGAAGTGTGATTTTCCAAAATAGTTTATCAAACTTGATGTTCGATTTACGGTGGAGGTATAGATGCAATACAAGGTTGAGGCTGAAGGATTTGAAAGCCAGCAGGTGGCTGTGGAATCGGCGGGTATGGTTACAGCAGCAAAAATCTTGCTGAATGGTCAACCTGCCCCAAAAGGCAAAAAGCGGGGTGAATTTTTATTGACGCAGGACGATGGGCAGGAAGTGGTAGCAAAATTTGGGGCCAATTTTTTGGACCAGGTACCGGCCATTATCATTGATGGTAAGAAAATCAACCTGGTGGAACCGTTGAAGTGGTATCAATGGGCCTGGGCTGGATGGCCGATTGCACTGGTGTTTGTGGGAGGTGCGATTGGGGCGGTGCTGGGTGTGATTGCCACGAGTATCAATGTGCGGTTGTTTCGGTCGGAGATGACGGCCGTTACCCAATACATCCTCGTGGCAGTTATTTCAGGATTGGCTGTTATCCTATATCTTGTTATAGCCTTGTTGATACAATCACTCTTTTAATCAGGTAGCGAAACATAGTAAAAACGCTCACTTTTCGTGAGCGTTTTTCTTGCGGAGTGGAGACTTTTCAGTTTACCCTTTCAATGCGCCAGCCATTAAACCGCGCAAGAAGTAACGTCCCAGGAACATGTACACTAACAGCGTGGGCACGGCCGCAATAAACGCGCCCGCCATCTGCACATTCCACTGAATAATTTGGCTGCCTGCCATATTGTTCAGCGCCACTGTAATCGGCCAGCTATCCGGGTTAGTCAGCACCACGGCAAACAAAAAATCATTCCAAGCTGATGTAAACTGCCAGATGAGCACAACTACAAAACTGGGAATCGAAAGCGGCAGCAAGATGTTCCAATACGTCTCCAGCAGTCCCGCACCGTCAATCCGGGCCGACTCAATCAGTTCATTTGGCACAGTTGCGTAATAGTTGCGGAAGGTCAGCGTCGTAATTGGCAGTCCATAAATCACATGGGTCAACACCAATCCAGGCACGCCACCGTACAAATTGATGGTACGCATAAATTGCACCAATGGAATCAAGATTGATTGATAGGGAATGAACATGCCAAACAAAATCAAAGGGAAGACATAATCTGCACCACGAAACTTCCATTTAGCTAACACAAACCCGTTAATGGACCCCAAAAAGGATGAAATAAATGCGGCTGGCACAACCATACGCACACTGTTCCACAAATGGGGAGCCAAGTTTTCAAAAGCGGCTGAAAAGTTTTCAAAATGAATCCCTTTGGGCAAGTTCCACATCGTTTGCAAATCGACTTCGGCAAAGCTTTTGAAGCCAGTGCTTAACATCACATACAAGGGCAGCAGGTAGAAAACGGCCGCTAACAACAAAGGTAAATAAAGCCATCGACGTTTTTGTGCTTGCGTTGTCACTTTACGAGATTGTAAAACGCTCATACTTCCGTCTCCGTTCTTAGCGTGTAGTAAAGATAGGGAATTACCAACACGGCCACACTCAATAACAAAATAATGCCGATAGCCGCCCCACGACCAAAGAAGTTTCCATCAAACGTCGTCGTCCACATGTAAATGGCTGGTACATCCAGTGCCACCTGTTTTCCGGCAACTGCCACAATCAAATCAAATACCTTGAGCGAAATATGGCCCAAAATGATCATTGCACTTAGCGTAACGGGACGCAGCAGCGGCAAAATATGAAAGCGATAAATTTGCAGTTCCGTTGCCCCATCCACGCGAGCTGCCTCGCGCAGCGAATCTGGGATGGCACGTAAACCACCGAGATAGAGCGCCATCGTATAGCCGGACATTTGCCAGATGGCAGGAATGGCAATGGCAGCAATGCCATACTTGGGGGTTGCATGCCATGAGTTGATCAGAAAATCCAAACCGAGCTGGTCAAACAGCAAATTTAGGCCGCTCATGCGAGACCCCAACGCTGGATTCATCAGCCAGCGCCAGACAACACCAGTGACAATAAACGAAATCGCCATCGGGAATAAAAAGACGCTGCGGAAAAAGCCTTCGCCGCGTAATCCCTGATCTAACAAGATCGCCAATCCTAAGCCGATAACAAGGCACCCAACCACAAACAGTACCGTGAATATGACTGTATTGCGCACGTCGATTTGAAAACGCGGGTCCACCATCAAATTTGCGTAATTTTTCAACCCGGCCCATTCATAGTTAGGTAATAAGCCGACCCAATCGCTAAGCGATACGCGGACCGACCAGGCAATAAAACCGTAGATAAAAATGAGTACAGCCAGAATAGATGGCGATATGAGTGCAATGGATAGAACCGTATCTTTTTTCATTCGCATAGGTTCACCTGAGGAAGCTGATAGCTGATAGCTGATAGCTGTTAGCTAAAGGCTAATAACAAACTTAAAGAAAATGCGTAGAACGGATTGTTCTGATGAGCATCACCGTTCTACGCATGTGTTACACGATGGGTAGAAATTGGTTATCTACCCCACAATACCGAATTTTTGCTTATTGGCAAGGGCCAACGCTGCTACAAGCGGTTGTCAGAGCAGTTTGGAATCCTTCAACATCGCTGTTGGTTAAGAAAAGTCCCATTGCGGTGTCGATTTCGGATTTCCAGGAGTCGTTGGCGACAACGCCGTGTGTCAGGCTGCCGACTACGCGGTTGCTGGCCCAGTCGTCCATGGCGGAAAGCAGGTATTCGCCGTAGAGGCTGCGGTCTGCATCGCTGCGTGCGGGGATGGAGCCTTTGACCGGGTTGAAAGCGTCTTGCCCTTCGATAGAGCCAGCAATAGTTAACCAGGCAATGGCTTCTTCACGATGGGGTGCGCCTTTTGGCAATACAAAGCTGTCTGACAAGAATTGGAAGTTGCCACCGGTTCCGGGAACTGCTGCCCAGCCGTAGCCAGTGCCAGGTTCGAACCCGATTTCACGGAAGTAACCTTCTGCCCAGTCACCCATGACGTTGAAAGCGGCATCGCCGTTGACAACGAGCTGTGCGGCATCTTGCCAGCTCAGTGCGGAGGCGTCGCTGTTGGTGTAGGTAAGAACTTTAGCGAAATCTTCTAAAGCGGCCGTTACTTCAGCGCTTGCCCAATCTGTGCTGCCGTCCCACAAACCATCGTATGCATCAGGGCCGAGGGATGCGAGCAAAACGGTCTCCAGCAGGTGCAAAACGGTCCATTGTTCACCAAGTGCCAGTGGGGTTTCGACACCAGCAGCTTTGAGAGCATCCATAGCCGCAAACCAATCATCGAGTGATTCTGGTATGGCGATACCATTTTCTTCAAGTACAGTGGGGTTGGTCCACAAAACGTTGGCGCGATGAATGTTTACGGGTACGGAGTAAATGTTGCCGTCTTGTGAAATCAACGGAATCAATGTTTCGGGCATCACATCGATCCAGCCATTTTCTTCAAAGAGGAAGTTAACGGGTTCGAGTTGATCCGCAGCAACGTAGGTGCCAATCAATTCTTGACCGGCGTGACCTTGCCAGCTATCCGGGGGATCGCCAGCCTGGAGGCGGGTTGCCAGAACTGCGCGGGCGTTGGTGCCAGCACCACCAGCTACGGCGGCGTTGTTGAAGGTAATGTCGGGGTAAGTTTCGCCAAAGACACCAATCATAGCATCTAAACCAGCGGCTTCACCACCACCAGTCCACCAGGAGAATACTTCTACCTCGGCAGCCATTTCTTCCATTTCTTCTTCAGCGGCGGGTTCTTCTGCTGGCGCTGCTTCTTCGGCCGGAGCAGCTTCTTCTGCTGGTGCTGCTTCTTCGGTGGTGCCACCACAAGCAGCCATTACAAACATTAAAACAAAAAGGAATACGAAAAGGGTCCATTTCTTCGACATCAAATTCTCTCTCCTCATATGTTGTCTCCAATTGAATAATTGGATCACTAGAAAGACCGATTCAGTAAGTCAATTCACTATAGCGCTTGTAAATCAAGGGTTCAAGGAGGTTTCCGCCATCATGGTGACATGAGTGTGACATTTTTTGTGGTATTTGCACGATGGAAGCGGTTCCGTGATTGGTTAAATGTGATGAGGGGCAAGGGACAAGGGGCAGGGGCAGGGGGCATGGAAGATGGGACAGATGAAGGGGCTGATTGCTGATACCTGATTGCTGAAATACTAAACAACTTTGAGTTCGCGCAGGGCGGTGAGGACGTTGTCGCGGCGGATGGGTTTGGAGAGGAAGTAGGAGGCTCCGAGGGAGTAGGCGAGTTCAGGGTCGTTGAAGACGGAGCAGATGATGATGGGGATGGGTCTCGTTTCCTCCCGCACCCGTAACGTCTGCAACACCTCCCAACCACTCATTCCCGGCATCATGGCATCAAGAATAACGGCGTCGGGTGTTACTTGTTGAGCTAGATCGAGGCCAGCTTGCCCACTATTGGCCGAGACAACGCGGCAGTCATTGCCGGTGAGGTAACGTTCTAGCAGTTCCACCAGCCCTTGATTGTCGTCGATGACTAGCACGACGGGTCCACGCAACGGCAGTTCCAGGCGAATCGTGTGTTGGTCGGCATTGGTATCGGTGCGGATTTGCCAGCCAAGCCGAGAAGCGAATGGAGCCACGACTTCATCGAGCACAACGGCCGTTTCTCCCTCCTCCACATCATACGAAAAAGTAAGCGTTACCTTATCCTGCTGACTATCTAGCGTGATGTCTACATTACCGGGCTGCCCTGCTTGCGCAATACGGCTGAAGATGCTGACGAGGAGTTGACGGGAAACGGCCGTATCCGCCGACACCACCACCGACTCCTGTGAACTGTTAATGCGAAACGAGACATCTCGCGCCTGCGCCAATGGCGCTACCGCCCGTTCCGCCTCTTGCAGCAGTGGTAGCAAATCTGTTGGTTGCAAATTCGTTTCGAGCTGATCAATCTCCATCTCTACGGAAGATAGTTGTGCAGCTGTAGTGGGGGCTGGTGTGTCCTGCGGCATCCGCGCCCACAAAATCGCCGCCACACCTTCCTCAGCCTTGCGCAAAGAACGATGTGTTTGTCTGGTGGACAACCCAAGCCGCTGCCCCACCTCTTGCACAGTCAGCCCTTCGACGTAATGTAGCTGCAACAAATTGTACAGTCGTGCCTCCCGCGTTTGCACCGACGAGCCGGGTTCAGGATTGAGCGCTTCAATCGCTGTCATCAGTTCGCGCCGTAGGTGATGGCCTTCCGTTTCGCTAGGGCGGCGCTTACTGGCCGCCAGCGGCTGCGCCAGGGGATGCGTTTGCAGAAAGCCAAAATCATACAGTCGCTCTAATGCCTGTTTGACTTGCTCTACAAATTCTTTCGGTGGTTGACTGTGTGTCGTATTCGTCATACAGACATTATTTTACCTCATAGTGTGTCGTGGATAAATTGTTGATTTTGTGTGATAGGGGCAAAAAGCTTTGATTGATGACTATTGCAATATGTTCTTTGGCTGATGT
>QQUD01000285.1 GCA_008501785.1 Chloroflexota bacterium | reverse complement strand
CTGAAAGATATTTCCTCTTGTAAATAATTCTGTGCTGGCGTGCGCAAGTTCTACTTGCGCACGCCAGCCAGCACAGAATTATCACTGATCTAAATGAAATTATATTTGATATGACTTCACAACAAAATAAAACGAGCATAATTTCCTGGTTGGCTGATCACTGGCCCAAAGCAACTTTGTTTTTGGCGGTTTATACATCAATACTTCTGTATCTGTTTCTTTATGAGCAAAATTTTTTACTATTTCTGATTTGGTTACAAACACCAATTTATTGGATTCATCAGTTTGAAGAATATGTATATCCAGGTGGATTTGCTCGGTTTTTCAATCGTAGGCTTCTCGGTTCAGACCAGGATGATTGGCCTGTAACGAAAATGTTTTCTCTATGGATTAATATCCCAATCATTTTTGTTGCGTTTCCTGTGTCAGCGGTTCTGGCTGGGATTTTTGGATTGAGTTGGGGTATTTGGACTGCATATTTTTCTGTTTTGAATGCGCTATCGCATGTTGGTATGTTCCCCAGATTTGGTTACAACCCAGGTTTTTTTGTCAGCATATTGTTTAACATTCCCATAGGGGTTTATACGATTTACTTGTTTTTAATTAACGATTCAATTACTCATGGTGCTCATATCACCGGCTTAGTCGTGGCGTTGTTGGTACAAGCAGCATTGATGGCCTGGGGACTTGGCGTGATGAGACAGCGTGTTCGAATAAGAAAAGCAGCCAGTACCCATAATTAGTTACGCTATCCATTTTATTTACATCCAAACGTGAATGATCAGTTGAAACACGGGTAAAGGCTCGTGTTTTTTGTTTACAAATGGGTGCGAATGGTCTATGCTTTCGCTTGTTTGGAGTTGAATATTTTAAGGTGCGACGCACTTACTGAAGTGCGTCGCACCTGATAACATCAGAAGCTTTTTATGACGCAACTTTTCACCAGAAAATTCTTGTCACGACCTTATTTGTTGCTCTTCATTTTTGTTGGGATGGCCGCGATGCTGCTGTGGGGGCAGTTGACACACAATGAAACTGTTTGGGGTTCAATTGTTGATGTTGATGTCAACCAACATCGTGTGAATACAGCACTGCCAGAGCCAAACGGCCGTTTCACTATCCAACAAACCTTCACGCCCACACACGATGGCTTACGCGAAGTTGAATTGCTGCTAGTGCGGCGTGAACATCTGGAGACTGACGGGCAACTGACGGTGACGCTGTTGGATGACATCGGTAACATTATTACCGAGCAAATGTTTGAAACCAGTGGGTTGAAACATAATCAGGACCTGTCGGTGCGGTTTGAGGCGGTTAGGGATTCGGCAGAACGGCCGTTTACGCTCCAAATTGCTGGTTCACCCGATAACCCGATTACGGTTTGGGGGTATGACCTGGATGTGTATGCGGCTGGTTCGGTAACGATGGTTCCTGGTCCGCTGATTACGGAATCTGTTTCAACAACTGCAGAAGATTTACGCCTGGTTACACGGTACCAGCTTACCTGGCGCGAAGCTGCTCAAAAATTGTTTAGCATGTTTTCTGAGCAGGGCAGTTTGTTTTTGCTGGCATTACTGTTTATTCCCTTACCCGGATTGTTGGTTTTGAGTCTTGGGAGCCGGTGTCTTCCTAAAATGGAGAAGGTGGCGTGGTGGGGAACGGCCGTTGCCCTTGGGGCCGCTCTCTGGCCTACTCTTTGGTTTTGGCTCTCAACCGTGGGGGGGCATTGGACAAAAGGTTGGTTGTGGGGTGTTTTGGTTGTGGGATGGGGTGTTGTGATTGGGAGGCAGGTATGGGTAAGCAGTAAGAAGCGGAGCGCAATTAACAATGTCACTTCACGACTGCTTCGCGGACAACAATCAACAATCAACAATCAACAATTAACAATCACTCCTTATCTTGTCATGCTCACCCTTCTCTTTTTGGGGTTTGTGGTGCGGCTGCTGGCGGTACGGGATATGGCGTTTCCGCTGTGGGTAGATGCGAGTCGTCATGCGTTGATAACGGCCGTTATGACCAGCACCGGCCGGGTCATTACCGACTATGGCGCATACCTGCCGGTTGACCGGTTTCCGTACCATTACGGATTTCACACGATTTCGGCGAGCTTGATGATGATGTTGGAACGGCCGTTACCTGACTTGCTGCTCTATTTAGGTCAACTATTAAATGCACTCGTTCCCCTGAGTGTCTATACAGGCACATGGCTGATGACGCGTCGCCGTGGAGCCAGCACAGTTGCTGCTTTTTTGGTAGCAATCCCCTTCTTTTTTCCGGCATATTATGCAACCTGGGGGCGATTTACCCAGTTGACGGGCATGATCATTATGCCTGTGCTGATTGCGCTGACATGGTTGTTGGTGCGCGGCGGGCGTCGCTGGCGCAATGTCTGGTGGCTGGTGGGTTTACTGGCGGCAGGGCTTTTCCTGGTTCATTTTCGTGTCTTTCTGGTGTATTTGCCCTTTGCGTTGGTCGTGTGGTTGATGAGCTGGGGGCGAAACGGTCGTTGGTTAGCCGCTTCTGGTCTGTTTTCAGTTGCGCTGATTGGGTTACGTGCTGTGCAATTGGTGCAGCAGCAACAAAAAAGCCTTGCCTCAGCCGTTAGTTCTACAATTTCTGGTTACAATAAATTTCCTGTTGGGTACTATGAAACTGGTTGGGAACGCTATTTTGTGTGGGCTGCCGCTGGTTTGCTGCTGATTGTACTCATTGCCGTATTTTTTCGACAGCGATGGGCACCTTTGCCGGTGGCGCTTATTGGCTGGGTTGGGCTACTTTTTTTGATACTGGCTGGTGAACCCTTGGGGTTGCCAGAATTCACGATTATCAATTTGAACAGCATGTATATCACGCTGTTTGTGCCGCTGTCGATCTTTTTGGTTGTTATCGTTTCCCAGGTATGGCGACATGTGCGGGGGCTGCCGTTGTTGGGACAGGGTGTAGTGGTCATTTTGGTGAGTGTGGTTGGCACGGCTCTGTTCCTTTTCGGCGTGCGTCAGCAACTTTCGATTTTGAATCCACAAACGATATTGGCACAACCTGCCGATATGGGTGGATTGGCATGGGTGGATGACCATCTGCCGCAAGATGCGACTATTGCGGTGAATAGCTGGAAATGGCTGGGTAACACCTATGCCGGGGGCGATGGCGGTGCCTGGATTGTGCAGCTTACGGGACGCCAAAGCACAACACCGCCCGCCGATTATAATTATAATAGAGCATACTCTGCAGAGATAAACGAATTTAATGAAACGGCCGTTGACATAGAAGATTGGTCTACGATTGAATCTGCTAACTGGTTGCGTGAACAAGGAGTTACGCATATTTTTGTGGGAGCTAAAGGCGGTTTCTTTGATCCTGCAACTTTGTCACGCAACCCGACATTGACACCCGTTTACGCGCATGATGGTGTGTTTATTTTTGAGTTGGGTAAATAGTTATCATGCCTACCAAAATTCTGTGTCGGGTTCTCCTTTAAAAGGTCCAACGACATCACTGGTAATCCAGCCCCCATAGAAGCCACCCGGTTGTGGTGTGACTTCCTCGCCATCCACATAACAAGCGTCCATTAATTGTGCATAAAATGCCAGATGCATTTTGATGGCCTCAAAGCCGGGGCTGGGGTCTGGATAATACCAGGCAGCTATCGGCACCTGCACATCATCGACAAATAGGCCATAGTAACGAGCAGTCCCTTTAAACTCGCAAAAAGATGTGTTCGAACGCGGGACCAGATATTCTCGTTTGATGTCTTCCAACGGAATGTAGTAGACGGGTGGATGGCTGGTTTCGAGAACGCGCTGGGCACGGGTTGTTTCTGCAATAACTTTTCCATTGCAGATGATTTTGATAGGTTTGTCTACAGCCTCTACCCGGGGCGGGCGTGGGTAATCCCAGACTGATTCTTGACCGGGACCTGGTTCGATTCGTTTGGGTTTCATGAATATATCCTCTCTGTATTCAACTGAAATAAAACACGTTCAATTGATTACACTGTTTCAAAAATAATGTGCATTTCCCCGGAAACTAATTACCAGGCTAATGTGCCTTTTGAAAGGTTCCGGGGAAATGCTAGAAACTTCTAAAACAGAGTATTGATTTGCTGCCAAACTATATTTTATAACTGTGTTATGGATTTTGCAGGGTGTGTTAAGAATGCATTTATGGTGCGCCACTTTTCCAGACGGTAGCAACCATATCGACAAAGGATTGTTCTAATACGGTGGGAGTGCGACCGGGTCGGGTGAGTAAAACGGCATCCCAGTCGAATTGGAAGCCGGGCACGTCGAGGATGGCGAGTTTGGAAACGGCCGTTAACCTTTTTGGCAAAAAAACAACCGTATCCGTCTGTTGCGCCATCGGCAGCGCCACCGCCAATGGCACACGCACCAACGACCCTTGCGCGTGAACCATTTGGCGTAAACTGCGAATATATGCAGTAAAAGCAGTCCCCCAATGCACAACCAGTGACCGATATTGCCACAACGTTTGAATGGGTATATTTTTTTCCAGAGCCAGCTCGTGTTTGGGAGAGACGGCGACAACCATTTCATCATGCAGGCGTAACAAAGATTGCGTTTGTCCCATATAGCGTGGAAAGGCAGCCGCCAGCGCCAAATTGACAAACCCTTCCAACAATTGATTGACGGCGAAATCAGAATGACCCGTTTCCACGTAAAGCTCTGCCTGTGGATGTGCTTGACTAAAGCGGTCTACAACTTCAGGTAGCAAATAAGAAGCCAGCGAAAATGGGCTACATACCGACACCCGACCCGTCACCCCTAGTCGCGTGGAATGGACGGCCTCATATCCGGCCTCAAGTAATTCCGTGGCACGCTCCGCGTAATCGATAAACACGTCACCCAGTGACGTTAACTGCACAGGACGCTTATCCCGATGAAATAGCTCTCCACCTAAATTTTGTTCTAATTGATGAATGCGTGCGCTTAAAGAAGGTTGTGTCAGGCTCAGTCGAACCGCAGCATTTGTAAAACTACCTTCGCGCACAACGGCGAGAAAAGCCTCAATTTGCCCGATTTCCATTCGCAAAGCGTTCATGTGAATTTTTAGGGAATGATGGCGGCCAAGCCGCCATCATTCTTATGCTAATCTGTACTGTCTTGCAGATTTTTGTTCATGTAAAACGGATTGTTGGTCCAGGTTGGACGCAAATAAATGAACCAATATGCAAAACCAACCATAACCACGCCTCCGATGATGTTACCGATAGTGACTGGCAGTAAGTTTACCAGGAAAAAGTTACCCCAGGTGAGATCTGCATAATCTGCGGTCGTTTTGCCAATATTTGCCCAAAACGAAGCATCTGCACCCGATTTGACGAATAGCCCCATTGGGATGAAATACATATTTGCCACGCTGTGTTCAAAACCAGCGGCAACAAAAGCCGTAATCGGAAATATAATCGCCAAAATTTTGTCTGTTGATGTGCGGGCACCAAAGGTTAGCCAAACAGCCAGACAGACGAGTGCATTACAAAGCACGCCTAAGACGAGCGCTTGCCCAAACCCCAGGTGAACTTTGTGGTTGGCGATATTGAGCACATTTAAGCCGATTGCACCAGCCCCGAATGTATATTGCTTGCTTAATAACATAAAGTAAGCAGTGGCAATTGATCCAATAAAGTTGCCAACATAAACAATGATCCAATTACGCAGCAATGCGCCCGTGCTAACTTTGCGGCTGGCCCAGCCCATCACGATCAAATTGTTCCCCGTGAACAGTTCTGCACCAGCTCCGATGACCAAAATGAGGCCCAGGCAAAAGACGAGGCCCCCCAAAAGCTTGCCAACACCAAAGGGCAACTCACTTGCCCCTGTCGTAATCGTAGTGGCAAAAATAGCACCGAGACCAATGAATGCGCCTGCTAAAATTGCTAATGCCAACATACGCAATGGACCAAGTCCCGCTTTGGATACACCTACATCCTCTGCTTTCTGCGCCATTGCCTTTGGCACAAGCGCATCTACTGAAAAACCTTCCATGATAACTCCTTAGCAAAAATTACGTAGATTTGTGTCAGTCAGTGGTTTTTAACACGTTCATTTTTGCCTTATTTTTTTCTCGACCATGTTTTGTCATTGATATAACATTGCCCGATATTGTGCCGTGAAATTTTATATGTGCAATGGGTGAATCATAATCGGTGATTGGTAATTGGTAAGTGGTTATCAGTGATCGGTAATCGGAGAGGAATGTGTCCCAAGTAAATGTTGAGCAGAAACAAGATTTTAGCTATCGAAAAACATTGGTTGTTGGGTTTGGGTTTTTGGGAATTAGTATTGTGTGGCCGATTTTCAACCAGTTCATTCCCATTTTTTTGCAGGCAGGCAACCCGGAGTTTGAAGCACAGTTATTGGAAGCGGGGCGAGAACTCCCTTCAATTGTTGGGTTTGGGCTGGCTCCGTCGTTGGCGTTGTTTATTATGACCTGGGACAACATCATCAATGTGTTTATACAGCCGTGGGTAGGGGCCAAAAGTGATCAAACCTGGAACCGGTTTGGCCGGCGCAAGGGATGGATTTTGATGGGCGTACCGATTGCGGTGGTTGGGTTTACGCTGATTCCGTTTGCACAAACGGCCGTTTCCATCGCCGTCTTCATCCTTATCACCAATTTTGGCATGTCCATCTTTCGTTCGCCAACGGTGGCCTGGTTGGGTGACCTGTATCTACCAGAACAGCGTAGTAAAGCCAACGGCATCATCAATTTGATGGGCGGTATTGGTGGCTTGTTGGCATTCTTTGGTGGCGGCTATCTGTTTGATGCAGTAGGACGTTCCGCCCCGTTCATTGGTGGGGCGATTTTGCTCATAGCGGCGGCAGTGGTTGCTGTGTTTGGCGTCAAAGAACCCCGTGAAATCTTGCTGGATGAAAAGCCAGAACAGGCTGGGGTGCTGGAAAATTTGCGAACTGTTTTCAGTAACGAAAACAAAAGCGGCTTGTTTGTCTTGCTTGGCATTTTGTTCTGGTTTATGGCGTTTAATGCAATTGAAGCCGGTTTGTCATCGTTTGCTGTGTTTACGTTGGGCATTTCGGCAGGAAGGGCATCGATTTATGCCGGAGCTGTGACAATTACATTTATTTTGTTTGCGGTGCCTGCTGGGTTGTTAAGAACACGATACGGCCGAC
>QQUD01000563.1 GCA_008501785.1 Chloroflexota bacterium | reverse complement strand
GCTAGTGGTGACAGTGCATGATTTGACGACGATGTTGGTACCTGAGTATAGACGGCCGTTACCCACCCGCCTCTACAACGCCCTCGTCACCACCAGCGCCCAAAGCGCCAATCACATCATCACCGACTCCCTCGCCAGCAAACAAGACATCATGCAACATCTCGGCATCCCCGACGAAAAAATCACCCATATCTACCTGGCAGTTGGCCCCGATTATAAACCGGGTGACAATTCGCTGGTCGATATGGCTGTCCTCAAAAAATACGACCTGCCGGACTTTTATATTCTCTATTTGGGTGGGTATGAACTGCATAAAAACGTGATGTCACTGCTGTATGCTTGGTCATACGTGGGACAGGCGCTAGGCGACGATTATCCATTGATATTGGCAGGTCGTAAACCACAAAAGGTCAATGACATTTACCCAGATTACGACAACTACATCAAACGACTCGGCATTGACGACTATGTGAAATGGATTGGCTTTGTGGATGAAGAAGACAAACCCGTTTTGTATCGTAATGCAGAAACCTTTGTCTTCCCCAGTCGTTACGAAGGGTTTGGATTGCCTGTACTGGAAGCGTTGGCTTCAGGTGTGCCGGTGGTCACAACCAACGCCAGCTCTGTGCCAGAAGTCGTGGGAGATGCTGGTTTTACAGTTGACCCTGACGCCGAACGAGAAATGGCAGGTGCCATCATCGCATCTGTCATTCAAGAAAACTTAGCCGCCGATTTACGCAAAAAGGCAGAAGATCAGGCTGCAAAATTCTCGTGGGAAAAGACAGCGACGGAGACGGTGGTTGTGTATGACCGTGTATTGAGGGAAGTGAATGATAAATGGTAAATGGTGAATGGTAATCAAAACGGTTCACCATTCACCATTCACCATTTCCTGTTTGCGTATACCAGTGTGAGTGCTACAATTTTGCCCATCTGTTTTTGAAGGAAAAGATATGAGCGTACAACACCAGCTTGCCGAACAGGTAAGCAAGAGTATTCAAGCCGCACAAGCGGCTGGCGATTTGCCAACATTTGATATTCCTGAGGTTTTGATTGAACGGCCACGTGACCCATCTCACGGCGACTATGCCTGCCCTACCGCGCTACGTCTGGCACGTTTAGCGCGGATGGCTCCGATTAAAATTGCACAAGCGATTGCTGACCATTTTCCATCGTTGGATTATGTGGAAGCGGTGAATGTTGCGCCGCCTGGCTTTTTGAATATCCGGCTGGCAACTGAGTGGGTGCAAGCTATTGCCAATCAAATTTTGGATGAAGGGATGGAATACGGCCGTATTTCCACCGGCTCCGGCAAAAAAGCACAAGTCGAGTGCGTCAGCGCCAACCCCACCGGCCCCATCACCCTGGGACGCACCCGTGGCGGCGTCATGGGCGACACCATTGCTCGCGTCATGCGCGCCGCAGATTACGACGTCACCCTCGAATATTATTACAACGACGCAGGCCGTCAGGTAAAAATGTTGGGCGAATCTGTGCAAATTCGCTACCGGCAAATTTTGGGCGAAGATGTACAGCTAACCGATGAGCACTATCAAGGAGCCTACATCACCGAACTTGCCCAAGAAATGGTAGACGAACATGGTGACGCACTTCTCAACGAACCCATCGAAAGGTTCAGTAATTTTGCCAAAGACCGAATTTCAGCAGCTCAAAAAGCGAGCTTAAAGCGCGTCAACATTGAATTTGATGTCTACTATCGCGAACAAAGCCTCTATGAATCTGGGCGCGTGTGGGAAGCGTTGGAAGCATTACAAGAACAAGGGTATGTCTACAAAAAAGACGATGCTCAGTGGTTTAAAACAACTGAATTTGGTGATGACAAAGACCGGGTGCTGGTCAAAAAAACGGGCGAGCCAACTTACCGCCTGCCCGACATTGCCTATCACTATCACAAAGCCCAACGCGGGTTTGATCTCGTTGTGGACCTGTTTGGGCCTGACCATCACGCAACAGCTCCGCAGGTGCTCATGGGCGTACAGGCACTCGGCTATGAAACTGATTTTGTACGCACCGTGCTGCATCAAATTGTGAGCTTGATTCGAGACGGCGAACAAGTGAAAATGAGCACCCGTCGCGGCCAATATGTAACTTTGGATGAGTTGGTTGATGAAGTGGGTGCAGACCCCATTCGCTACTTTATGGTGTCGCGTTCTGGCAACAGCCAGGTTGAATTTGACCTGAATCTGGCATTAGAACACTCAGACAAAAACCCGGTTTACTACATTCAAAACGCGCACGTGCGCTGCGCCGGTATCTTTCGCAAATGGGTGGCAGCCGGTTTAGACCCGAATGCTGATGCAGACGCTGATTTGAGCTTACTCACCCACAAAAACGAGTTGGCATTTTTACGAAAAGCGCTCGAACTATCGGAAGTGATTGAACTGGTGGTGAACACATCAGAGCCGCATCATCTGGCATTTTATGCGTATGAGTTAGCGGCCGTTTTCCACCCAGCTTACGAGAGTTGTCGTGTTCTGCACTCCGATGTGCCTGAACCGCTGCGATTGGCTCGACTGCGGTTCTACCGGTCCGCAAAACAATTATTCGCCCGCGTCCTCGACTTGATGGGCATGAGTGCGCCCGAGGTGATGTAGTTCTTGTATTGGATTTTTTGTTAAAAAGGAAGATTTCATGAGCATAAAAGCAGACAGTTGGATTAGACGGATGGCAAAAGAAGAGGGAATGATTACGCCATTTGTAGATGGACAGGTACGTGATGGGGTTATTTCATACGGCTTGTCATCTTACGGATATGATATTCGCGTCACAGACGAGTTTAAGATTTTTACCAATGTGCATTCGGCCGTTGTTGACCCGAAAAACTTTAACTCAAACTCCTTTATTGATTTTAAAGGGGATGTTTGTGTCATTCCACCCAATTCGTTTGTATTGGCACAAACGGTTGAATACTTCCGTATTCCTCGCAAAGTACTCACAGTCTGTTTAGGGAAATCTACCTATGCCCGTTGTGGTTTGATTGTGAATGTGACCCCATTTGAGCCTGAATGGGAAGGGTATGTAACGCTAGAAATCTCAAACACGACACCCCTACCAGCACGCATTTATGCAAATGAAGGGATTGCCCAAGTACTCTTTTTTGAATCTGACGAGGTGTGTGAAACGTCTTACGCAGACCGCAAAGGGAAGTACCAAAAACAGCAAAGTATTGTGTTGCCACGAATTTAAAAATTGAGCATATTTTTTAAGTAGGAAAGCCAAAGCCACCTTTATTGAAGCTTTACAAATTAATGCTGGCATAACGACATCGATTGAATTCGACGTCTAAGTTCTGAAAACATGTTTATGAACGTTAAGAAAATAAAACGGTAATAGGGAACTTGTCATTCCCGCGCAGGCGGGAATCCATGACGTAGTCGAGTAGATTCCCGCCTGCGCGGGAATGACAGGGCCACATTTTGTAGTTTTCTATTACCTGATTATTTATTTAACTTCCATAAACATGTTTGATCCGGCAGACCCATAATTCATTTTGGGGTGCAAGCTAATATCAGTATCAATTTGTTAATATCAAAAAAGGTGGCTTTTTTTACGGCCGTTTCCCCCAAAACATCCACAACCACGATTGCATTCTACAACATTATCTAATATTCAGAAGAAACCAACCTTACCCGGAACTGGCTGCGATCACCACGATGCCAGGCGACATAATATTCCAGTGGCGTCCCGTCCTTTGTCCAGCCCAAACTTTTGAGCAAGCTGAGAGCCGCACGGTCCTCAACCTGAAGCTGCTCGGCGAGTTCCTTGGTAGCATTGATGCTTTCAATCGTCCTCGTTCCTTCTGCAATAACCAGGCCATTTTCTTCGCGAAGATAGGCATACAAAGATCGGTTTCGGAAATCGACATTGACCAAGTCAGGGCTAAGTTTCTTCGGAATGTAAGTCGTCACAACCAAAATTGGTTCGCCATCAAGAAAACGCAATCTTTTCATGATTGTGACGATTTCACCGGGTTTGAGTTGGAGGTATTCGGCGATTTCTCCAGAAGCTGGAATATCTGAAAGCTCCAAGACCTCCGTATTTACCACCTGACCCTTCCCCACGACATCGCTGTAGAAGCCCTGAAGACTCTGCATCAGATGCCAGCCATGCTGTTTGGGCTTCACAAAACTACCCTTGCCCTTCATGGTATGAATCAGGTTTTCTGAAGCCAGGTTGCTCAATGTTTTTCTGACAACAGTCCTGGATACATTGAAATGCTCACAAAAGTCCTTCTCGCTAGGCAGCTTCTGCCCAACCTTCCATTCACCGGATTGAATCTTCTCTTCGAGGATCGTTTGCAGCTGGTAGTAAAATGGAATAGCGCTAGAGACATCGATTGCACTCTCATCCGAAAGCACAATCTGCCCTGTGTTGTTTAAGTCCATTTCAGTTGTATCCATAGTTGATCCTCATACCTTCCATCACATTAGAAATTTACCTGCGGAGTCCGTCGGCCAACGGTGGGCGAACCACATTGGCAACGCGCTCCAACTGTCCAAATAGATCGGGGGGGATTTCGTGGTGAAGCACTTCTGAGATCACCTGAGTCCAGCCATGCAGAAAGTACAGCCATCCATCTTCAACGACAAGATTTCGATCAATGCGCTGGGCTAATGCCTGATGCATAAAATCCAATTCGCCACGATAGTTAAAATCCCATGCGATGCCATTTCGCGGGAAAACGCCGTCGTCTGTTATGGGTGAACCAGGCGTGTCCTTGCCCATCCCTGTCGCATTGATGACGACAGAATGTGGGGGCAGTTTATGCATAATGCCATCGTTGATATTTGGTTCCGAGTTCTGGATGTATTCAAACTCGATATCAGTCTCCAGATTATCGATCATCGCCTGCATGTGGTCAAGTCGCCCCTGAGAGCGATTGACGACTACAAACCGTTTGGGACGATCTTCAACATTTTTCTTATTGATCATGTGCAGAGCTGCTGATATACCAGACCCGCCAGCGCCAAAGCATAAAATGTGCCCGCCGGTTCGACCAAAGTACCCTTCACCCAGCAAATCATCCATGCTTGCGCCGCACGAGATAGGGTCTTTCGCGTGCCCAACTAAACGGCCGTTCTGCTTTGAAATAGAAGACACTTCACCACACAATTCAGCATACGGGTCAAGCTCCCCAAACATATCTCTCGCCGCGTTAAGTAAGTCAATTTTGTGTGTGGTCACTAGCGCACCCAATGATTCTGGATCATACTTAATCTGCCGCACAGCCTGCCTATAATCTTCGTCAGGACCATGTATCTTCAAGTCTACCCCTTCCATCACAATGTCAGAGTAGCCCATTTCCTGCATCCACAGGGGAAAGACTTTCATGATCGACGATTTCGAGGTAGTCACCCCGATGAAATAAAAAGTTGGAACTGGTTGTTTCTTGACACCTTGTTCGTTCATCATTCATCCTTAGTTCGTAAATAAATTGTGGCTTCCTAGATTGGTCCAGTCTTTGAGATTGGACCAATCTCACCAAGTTAAAAACAAACAGTTACTTAATCAAATACACCATCAGCTTTATAAGGAGCAAGAATCTCTGAAATCCGGTTTTCCATATCCGAGGTCAAATCCCAACTCACGCTGCCAACATTTTCCTCAACATGCTGGACATTTTGGACACCCGCAATAATCGAAGTGACTGCATCCTGATTGATTAACCAATTCATCGCAACTTGAGTCAACGGCTTGCCAATCTCCTGGGCAAACTCCTCAAGCTGCCGGGTAATCTTTAAGTAGGTTTTGAACAATTGGCCACCAAGTTTTGGATTGGAAGCACGCACATCGTTTTCGTCAAAGTTGCCCTCAGCCATAAACGTGCCGGTGAGCAAGCCCTGGAAGAGAGGGCTATAAGGGAAGAAAGCCAACCCATGTTCTCGACAAAATGGTAAGATTTCATTTTGGGAATGGTATTCTAGCGGAATATTGTGATAGCTGGGGGGATTATGTTCCAGCATGTTATATAAACCCTGGAATGAGGAAACGGCCGTTAGCCCCATCGTCTCTTTCAATAACTCTAGAGAGAAATTAGACACCCCAATGTAGCGAATTTTCCCAGCCGCTTTGACCTGTTCCAGAGCATCGACAGTTTCTGCAATTGGCGTATTAGGATCAGGCCAATGTATCTGATAAATATCGATATAGTCAGTATTCAAACGCTGCAAACTCTGGTCAATTTCTTGAAAAATGCTGTCTGCGGTCAAATTATTGGTGACGCGTTGCTGCTCATCCCAGACCAAACCGCACTTGGAGGCAATGATTACCTGATCACGCTGCCCGACTAAGGCTTTACCCAATATCTTTTCAGCATGTCCAAACCCATAAATAGGCGCAACATCAAAAAAATTTACACCGAGCGTAATCGCCTTTTGCACAGCCTTGATTGAGTCCTGATCGTCAGACCTGTTCCAGACATCACTGCCGCTCAGCGCCCAACAACCTAAGCCTATGGCCGAAATCTTTTCTTCGATTAAAGGAACTTTTTTTGTTTTCATTTTATCTCTTTAGAACTCCTGATTTTTAGCGTAACGTTAAATTATTCGATGATTTGGTTTTTCGCCGCGTAAAACGGCTAAACACTCGCGGAAGGCACCCCATCCCATAGCTTTGGTCGCACCATCGGTGTGAGAACCAGTGTGCGGTGTGGCAATGACTTGCGGTAATTTCAGTAATGGATTGTCTGCACCTGGAGGTTCAACAGCAAAAGCATCCAGACCCACGCCTTGCAGGTGGCCACTATTTAGCGCAACCAGCAAGTCGGCCTCATTGACAATCTCGCCCCGAGCCGTGTTGATCAGAATTGCGCCCGGTTTCATCTTGCCCAGAAAATCAGCGTTGACCGAGTTTCGCGTTTCCGGCAGCGCTGGCAGGTGCAGCGAAACCACATCAGCACGAGCCAGCACCTCCTCCAGCGGCAGCAGCGAAACGTTAAAAGTTTCCGCGACAGCCTGATTTGGAAATGGATCGAAAGCCAGCAGCGTGCAATCGAAACCCTGCAGGCGGCGAGCCACTTGCTGTCCAATTGCGCCAAAACCAACCAACCCGATAATTTTACCTTCCATCGATTGACCACGTAACCGAGGCCAATCCCCTTTTTTAGTGGCGCTGTTGGCGTGCGGAATGTTGCG
>QQUD01000625.1 GCA_008501785.1 Chloroflexota bacterium | reverse complement strand
TACGAAAAACGCCGTGTGTGGATGGATGCTGTGGCCCCATGTTGATCGTATATCTATCGGTCTTCATGCCTGTGCTGGCGTCTGTGGCACGTTTCTGTGGTTCTTCAGGGTACATATCGGTCTCGATGTCGTATTCGGAACCTGTGGGAACCCATCCAGGTGGATATTGAACGTTTTTACCGTAGAGGTTTAATTCTTCGGCACGCAGTACGCCACCACCGGGCCACCGACTGCCAAATGGCTTGGTTTCTTCTTCGAAAAACGCTTCTTTCCAATCTTTGCGCAGTGGATGTCCCTGGAAGCCATCCCAGGTTAAGATGCGGCGCAGATCGGGGTGACCGTTAAACTGAATGCCGAACATATCGAACGCTTCTCGTTCTTGAAAATCGGCACCAGGGTAAACGGGAACCAGCGATGGCACATCGGGTGCATCACGGTCTACTTGAACATGGAGAACAACGGCCGTTCCACCCTGATCAATATTGTAGGTGTGGTAAACGACTTCTAGCTTGTTGTCTTCTATCTGATCTACACCGGTGACACTAGAAAGGTAGTTAAACCCTAATTCATCACGTAATGCAGTCGCGATTTCAGGCAATTTTTCGGCTGACACCATTAATCCAGTGTAACCAACTCTGGAGTCGTCCTGTACTTCTTCGGGAAACCGTTCTTTGAGAACGGCGTATGCTTGGGCAACGGGGTCTTCGCTGAGGGCCGGATCGCTACCGGCTTCAGGCGTTTCGAGAATCATTTCACTCATGGGAAATCCTTGCTCGTCTTTTAGTAATTATGCAGATTCAGCAGTGGTTTCTGCTTCGGTTACGGCCGTTTCTTTTGCTTTAGCCGCTTCCATCTTAATAAGATCTACCTGGCGTACATCAACCAAGTCTGGTCCTAACACAGGAATGGGAACCATCTCTGCGGTTGGATCATCTTTTCTATACCAGGGAACTGTTGCCAGCGTTTGTTGGTCAATTTTTTCTTGCAGTGCAATCAAGCCATTGATTAATGCTTGCGGGGTTGGCGGGCAACCGGGCACATACACATCCACTGGCAAGAATTTATCGATTCCATCTACAACGCTGTACCCTTCTTTAAAAGGGCCACCACCAGATGCACAGGCACCCATGCTCATCACATAGCGGGGTTCTGGCATTTGATTGTATAAACGGATAATGGTTGGAATCATTTTCTTAGTGACTGTGCCAGAAATAATCATCAAATCAGCCTGACGGGGGGTGGCACGGAATACTTCCATACCAAATCGGGCCAAGTCGTACCGGCTGGCTGCTGTACAAATCATTTCAATTGCACAACAAGCTAACCCAAATGTAACCGGCCAAATTGAATTTCTGCGCGACCAGTTGTAAATGGGGTCCAGCAATTTATATATATTTGTGATAACGACGTTGTTATTGAGTTCTTCAGGAACAGCCACTTCACCGGGGGTTCCGACGCCGGATTGAGTTGTCATAGGGTTGATGCCTCCTCAAACCATACAATTTGAATGTCAAGTAGAATTCGTTCTGTAACCATTGACGGATCATCGGAAAAACCAGGGAGAGAAAGAATCATGTCTGTCATTTGTGATAGACCAACCTCTTCAGGGTTCGTATTTGGATACATTTCTATTAGTGCCATGGCAACCGCATAGGTCGATTCCCAATACAATTCCAATTGATTATTTTCTGCCAATGGTAGACTCTCTTCCATAAGCGTGATGGCGTTTCATAAATTAATTGACAATGCATTAATTGCGTAAAACGCCTTAATGAACCTGTTAGGGTGTTAGCCACCAATCATACATTTTCTTCAGGTTCATAATGCGGGCAAGTATAATACAATGGTGTGAATGATGCGAATAAACTTATGATTTATTTCACAAATATCGTTATCAATTAATAATTGCTTTATGAATATTGACCTAATTTCTCCATATCATGGTGGGAGTCACCAATCTTGGGCTGTCGGATATACCCAACATAGCAAAAATGATGTTCGATTATTGACATTGCCGGACAGGTTTTGGAAGTGGCGAATGCATGGTGGTGCTGTGACGCTGGCAAGGCGTTTTTTAGCACAAGGCCATCAACCTGATTTGATATTGGCGACGGATATGCTGGATTTGACAACGTTTCTCGCGTTGACAAGACAGCAGACGGCATCGATTCCAACAGTGTTGTACATGCATGAAAATCAGCTAACGTATCCGCTGCCAAATAACGGTCGTTCTGGACCCATGCGCCGCCAACACGGGGAGCGGGATCAGCATTACGTGTTTATCAATTACGCCTCGATGCTGGCGGCTGACGCAGTTTTGTTTAATTCACGCTATCATCGAGACAGCTTTCTGGCTGCCCTCCCCAACTACCTGAAACATTTTCCTGAATACAATGAGTTAAATTCTATCGAATTGATTGCCAACAAAAGCGGCGTATTGCCGGTTGGCATTGATTTTGAACGGCTCAATCTGGCAGGCGAACCACCAGCACCAAACGATATTCCATTAATTGTGTGGAACCAGCGATGGGAATATGACAAAAATCCTGAAGGTTTGTTTGCGGCTCTGTTTCAAATAGCAGAGGTAGGGATTCCGTTTCAACTGGCATTGTGTGGGCAGCAGTATGGAAAACGGCCGTTAATCTTCGAAGAAGCTATCAAACGCCTCGACAAACAGCTCATCCATGTTGGCTTTGCCGATGGGGAGCAGTACAAGTCGCTGTTGTGGCAGGCAGATATTACTATTTCAACCGCAATTCATGAATTTTTTGGAATTAGCGTTTTAGAAGCCGTGCATTGCCGCACTTTCCCCATCTTGCCCAACCGGCTCAGTTATCCTGAAATTGTGCCTGCCGAATTCCACAACAACTGCCTATACGAAGACGAGGTGGCGCTTGTGGAGAAGCTGAAATGGACCTTATCACACCGGCAGGAAGCAAAGCTAGTTGCGAAGGCATTGAAAACGGCCGTTTCTACATACAGTTGGCAGAACATCATTCATAAATATGATCAACAACTGCAAAAAACAGCCAATTTAGGCAACAAACTCTAAATTCGGCAACTTCCAATACCCAGAGAAAAGAGACGCTTTTTCAAATCAACACCATGATTTTATACAGCTATTCTTAAAAAAAACTGTATAATAACAATTGTCGTTGAAATATGTGTTTATTTGTTTTGCTACAATGGGAAGGAAGCGTGAAATGAGTGATAATGAGATTGCTAATCCTGAAACAATAGTGATAGAAACGGCCGTTGACGGACAAAAGCCCCCCACAGAATTACTGCCATCTGAAATAATTGAACCAAATGGGGAAGATACGATTATCAAAGAACCGTCAGAACCACTGTTAACTCTGGAACCCGAGCCTATTCTGACGACGGGCCTGGAAACACCATTGCAACCTGAACCAGCACAACCCCTCGAATCAAAGCCCGAGCCTTTTTTAGTTCCAAAAGCCGTGCAACCTAAACCAATCTCAGAGGGTGTTAGCTTAGGTGATGAATCACTCTATTTCAACATGGAATTAAGCTGGATTGATTTCAACTGGCGGGTGTTACATCTGGCCTTGGATGAGCGTGTACCTTTATTAGAAAGAGTGCGTTTTGTGGCAATTACAGCCAGCAACCTCGACGAGTTTGTGCAAAAACGTGTGGGCGGTTTAAAAATGCAAGAAGAAGCTGGCGTCCGCTCGTTGACGCCAGATGGACGCACACCTACCGAACAACTCGATCTCATTCGCGATGCATTGGACGTGATGGCCGACAAAATGACTAGCACATGGGAATCCGAATTACGTCCGGCCATCAAAGAACAACTTAATGTTCACATCTGCAACTATGAAGAGTTAAATGAAACACAAAAAGACCAGCTTCATCATTATTTCCAATCACAAATCTACCCAATTTTGACGCCATTGACAGTGGACCCTGGACACCCATTCCCATTTATTTCCAATTTGAGCCTGTCACTGGCAGTTATCTTACGCCATCCCAAACGAGACACAACTCATTTTGCCCGATTGAAAATGCCTCCCCAGCGTTGGGTGCAAGTTGATGATGATGACGAAGAACGCCTCCTGTATTTACCAGTTGAACAGCTTATTATCAATCACATTGATGAGTTGTTTAGTGGCATGGAAGTCGTCAGCGCCAACACATTCCGCATCACCAGAAATGCAGATATTCGACGTGATGAAGAAGAGGCGGAGGATCTGCTCGCATTGATTTCAAGCGAATTACGTGAGCGTCAATTCTCTTCAGTTGTACGCCTGGAAGTAGAGAAATCGATGCCGCTCGGTGTACGTCGTTTGTTAATGCGCGAGCTAAAAATGGATCCAGTGGATTTGTACGAAGTAGATGGCCTGCTTGATTTGACAGGTTGTTTCAAATTTGCGGACCTGGAATTTCCAGAATATCGTTTTGAGCCATGGGAACCTGTTATTCCGAAAGAAGTTCAGCTCGAAGGGTTTACGAAAGATACACGAGATATTTTTGCAATTATTCGCAATGGTGATCTTCTGGTACATCATCCTTATGAATCCTTTACGGCATCTGTGCTGCGTTTGATTGAAGAGGCTGCTGCTGATGACCGTGTTGTAGCCATCAAACAAACACTGTATCGCACATCCCACAAGTCACCCATTGTGCAGGCTTTGGTAAACGCGGCTGAAAAGGGCAAACAAGTGGCCGTTTTGGTTGAGGTGAAGGCCCGTTTTGACGAAGCCAATAATATTGAATGGGCGCAAATGTTGGAAAATCATGGCGTGCATGTCACATATGGCTTGGTTGGCTTGAAAACCCATACAAAAGCAACACTCATCCTCCGACAAGACCGAGATAATGTGCTGCGGACTTACTGTCATATTGGTACTGGTAATTATCATCCCAAAACGGCACGCTTATACACAGATTTGGGATTGTTTACCTGTAGGCCCGAACTAGGTCGTGATTTGGTAAATTTGTTCCACTTTTTAACTGGTTATGCACCAGATCAGGTGTATGAGAAAGTTTTGGTGGCACCGCGCACCATGCGCAAGATTTTTTATGAGTTGATTCAGCGTGAGGTTGAAATTCAGGAGAGTGGGGGAAACGGCCGTATTATTGCCAAAATGAACGCCCTCGATGATGTCGGCATCATCAAACAACTCTACAAAGCATCTCAGGCTGGTGTACAAATTGACTTGATTCTCCGAGGTCATTCTCGTTTACGCCCACAACTGCCCGGTTATAGTGAGAACATTCGCGTCATCAGCATTTTGGGGCGCTTTTTAGAACATGATCGCATCTTCTACTTCCAAAACAACGACGAGCCTAAAATCTATCTCGGCAGTGCAGATTGGCGGCGGCGCAATTTGAAATCACGTGTCGAGCTGATTACACCAGTTGAAGAACCCGAATTGCAAAAGCGCCTCATCCAAATTTTAGAGGATGCACTCTCAGATAATCGTTTAGCCTGGGACCTCAATGCAGAAGGCCAATACACGTTACGTCAACCAGATGAAAACAACGGCAACAACTTTCACAAGATTTTGATGAAACGAGCACTCAAACGAGCGAAAAAAGCTAGAATAAAAAATGCTTTTGCGCGATAGTAAAAATACTGCGTACTAGAACTTTAGACTTTTTTCTAAAGCGATAGGTATGATTTGCTTTCAGCAAGCTCATATCAAAAACAAAACAATTGGTAAAACGCCCTGCAATCGTAGGGCGTTTTTTGATAACAAACAGTCATAATTGGATTGGCATTGCCAAAAATTACAATAAACAAATTAAATTAATAAGGAATTGTAAGTATGAAAATTATTGTTACCGGTGCTGCCGGGTTTATAGGCTCTCATCTGTCAGAGCAGTTAGCGAAGCAGGGTCATGAGGTAATTGGGGTTGACAATTTTGACAGCTATTATGCACGAGAACTAAAACAAGCAAATGCTGAAGATATTCAACAACAAGGCGTAAAGTTATCAACAATCGATTTGGCTAAAGATGATTTGACGAATGTACTTGACGGCGCAGAGTTTATATTTCATTTGGCTGGACAGCCCGGTATATCCGCAAAAATACCATTTTCAGATTATGTGCGTAATAATTTGATTGTGACACAACGTTTGCTTGAAGCATGCAAAATTTTGCCAAATTTAATCTGCTTTACAAACATTGCCACTTCTTCAGTTTACGGCAAACATGCTACAGATAGTGAAGATGCACCTCCACAACCCACATCGTATTACGGGGTAACAAAGCTGGCAGCCGAGCAATTGGCGCTCGCTTACCATCGAGAACAAGGATTGCCAGCTTGCTCCCTACGACTCTTTTCTGTTTGTGGCCCTCGCGAACGTCCAGAAAAGTTGTATTCTCGTTTGATTCGCTGCATTTTGGAAGATGAAGCATTTCCGCTTTATGAAGGCAGCAAGGATCATTCTCGCAGTTTTACCTACGTCGGGGACATTATTAACGGCTTTTTGGCTGTATTACATCACCCAGAGGTTGCTATTGGTGAGATTTTTAATATTGGCACAGATGTAGAACATACAACTGGTGCAGGAATAAACATGATTGAAAAGATCATGGGTAAAAAAGCAAAGTTTGCATTACAACCAAAGCGGCCAGGTGATCAGTTACGCACATGTGCCAATATTGAAAAAGCGGGACGGTTGTTAGGATATGAACCGCAAACGACTCTAGAAGAAGCGTTAACAGCCCAAGTAAAATGGTATAAAAATCGCATTCACGGCCGTATTCACTTCAAATCATAAACTTACTACCTTATTTTTGCACGAAAACGTGCAAACAGAGGCTGTTTCTATTCATTTTGAACACATTGATGCAAACAGAGGGCATTTCTATTCCGATTTTTAGCTCTGATTAGGTCATTTTCGGTTATTGTGTCACCATTCTCAAGAAGTTCATTTGACTTAGGTCGTTAGGAGAATGGAATCATGAAATTACAACTTGGCCTGACCAAGGAATTGGGCACTGGGTCAGTTGAATGGGAACATCTGAATCGCAAACAGCTGTGCCCAGGATAACCTGGCAGTCAAGATGCCTAAAGCAACTGCCGGGACTAACTTTGTCGTAAAATGCGGACGGATAAAATTATGCAGTAACCAATGTACATCCAAGCGACACGGCAACGCACTTTTCAATTTAGCATACGTA
>QQUD01000293.1 GCA_008501785.1 Chloroflexota bacterium | reverse complement strand
TTGGATTCAGCGTACAAGACAGCCGGCAACGCACATCTTTCATCCGATGGACAAATCAGATTCCCATTGAATTAGTGCGCACAAGCACGTTTTTATGGATCCATTACACCTTGGCGGAATTTTATTACAGCAATTTCAATAAAGTCTCTACTTTTCTGCGAAAAATTGGCATCAATCCACCAGAGACAATAACAGATGAACCTATTCCAACCGATCATGCTTATGCTTACCCACTATTGGCTGCCTTAACCTTGCATACAACATTTGATGCCAAACGTGTGCAGGAGCTGAATCGAAAAGCATTAACCATTTTGCCAGAAAGCGCCGCCTTAATGAGAGGCATCGCCTGGGGGCATTTTGGTTCAGCCTGTTTAGCATTGGGGGATATTGATTCAGCTTATTCTTATTTGGTAGATGCACTTGGTCTGATAGAAATAGAAAAGGAAGACCCTTGGTCGGTCGCGCTAATTTTTAACAGCTATTTAGGCGAAGTGATTATTGCCCGTGGCGAACTAAAATTGGCTGCTGCCAAATATCAAGAGTTTCACGATGAGGCTCGCGCCCGTGGCTTGCATGAGGGAAACACATTCTCACAAATCCTATTAGGGCCAGGGCTGCTGCATTATGAATGGAATGATATGGATGCCGCAGAAAAATTGATTATCGATGGAAACCGGCTCGCGGAAAGCAGCATGTCAGTTGACCGACTGTTGTTTGGATTAGCAGCCTTGGTTAAGCTAAAAACTTGCTGCAACTATCCAATTGAAATCGACGATAAATTTGCCCATATTGAAAAAGTAGCTGATGAATATGATTCTCCTCCACTCGTCATGTCGAGACTGGCGGCACTGCGCGCCCGTCTCGATTTGTTTGAAGGAAAACAAGAAAACGCTTTACTGTGGGCAGAATCTTTTGTGCAATCGCATCCAGAGGTGTCAGCTTTGCAACAGGTTGAATGGCTGATTGTGGCTCGCATCTGGATGGCTTGTGGCAAAGAAGCTGAATGCATGCAGCAATTGCAATTGCTGCAATCGTTGGCCCGTAAAGACAATCGGGTTCGAGATCAGATCAAGCTGTCCGCGATGCAGATTAATCTGTTTGTCCAGCTAGGTGAAATGGAGTTTGCGCTTTCACAAGTGCGCAGTTTACTGCAACAAACGGAAACTGAAGGCTATATTCGCACGTTTGTTGATGAGGGGGAAAATATGCAGCGGGTGTTACAAATGGTATGGGATGGAAACGGCCGTTCTCGCTCCACCACCCCCTCAACTACTTACCTGCAAAAACTGCTCAACGCATTCCCCACCCAAATGCAATCCACCAAAGAATCTATCCCCAATCCTCTCACTCCCCGCGAAACCGAGATATTGCAACTGCTATCCCAAGGCCTCTCCTACGCGCAAATGACAAAAGCACTTACCATCACAGACAACACGCTCAAAACACACATCAAACGCATCTACAGCAAGCTAGACGTTCACAATCGTGTTCAGGCTGTACTCGCTGCCCAAGAATCTGGTTTACTATAAAATCCCTCTATCACACAAATGTGTGACATCTCGATTGCCAAATTTTTTACAAAATAACACAAAAGGGTGTTTAAAAACACACACCACTTTTTATAAAATTTAATATCTGGAATCGAAATGACAGTCAGAGTTTCTACTCAAACCTTCTCACATCAACTCTGAAAAGGATAATCAACTTATGACCAACCTTGAGTCAGGTCAGCCAAAAGATATCCAAAAAGAGAAAACGTCAGATCAAGCGCGTTGTGACAACATTCACCTGTCTCCAAAGGAACAAGAAGTCATCGCCTTGCTAGCAAAAGGGCATTCGTATGCAGAAATCGCTGCCCTGCTCTCCATTTCAGAAAACACCCTCAAAACCCATATCAAGCGCATCTACAAAAAACTGAATGTTCGCAATCGAACACAAGCTGTTCTTGCTGCTCAAAATCTAAAGCCTTATCACACAAAAGTGTGACAACTACTTTGTGAAATAATTAACAAAATCACACATTGGGGTGTTTCAATTTCCCTTCTCATTCCTTAAAATAATATTAGAAAGCTATTGCCCTTTCGAGGAAGCCGGTGTGATTCCGGCGCTGTCCCGCAACTGTAAACCTTTGCGTAAGCAGGGAAAGCCAGGAACTCAAAAAACACGTGATTTCTCGTGGATTGGAAACACAACTCGGACGAAGCTGTGTTTTTTTATTTTACAGAGGAGATTTACCTATGAGTGACGCACAAGATACAAAAAATGGTGTCTCACGCCGTGATTTTCTGAAGATCGCCGGTCTGGCTGGACTTGCCGTTCAAGCTGGCGGGTTTGTTGCAGGCGGTATTGCTGCCGGATCATCTTCGGAAACTTACACTGGCTGGGAATCGAATAATCCAGGTACGCAGTTTTTTAACCGCAAACCCTTTGAAGTAGAAGGCCCTGTCTTTAAACCAGTTGGGGAAGTTCGTCGCCCTAGTCACATGACTGACTATGTTTTTGGGCGTGTTGCGACTTTCCAAAAAGCGCTCGAAGCTAATCCAACATGGACAATCGAGGATCCCATCGAAGATATGGGATTCCCGCCGCCAATGGTGGAATTTTACAAAAAATTCCCTGAACGCCTGGATTGGGATTATAAAACGTTCACTGAGACAATTCCTAACAATGGAGAAGATCGTAAGCAGTATGGTGCCTATTATCACCTGATTGATGTTTACGAAGCAGGGTTTGGTGCAATTCGGCCAGTAAGTCCTGATTCACCGCCCGAAGAATATGATTTCACAACAATTGGTCGGGGTGGCGGGCAACCGCTTGGTGAGAAACTGCCTTTCAAGAGTCCTGAATTAGCGGCTGAATTTGTGAAAGAGATTTCTCACCGGTTTGGTGCCACATTGGTGCGGATTACAAAACCAAATATTGATTGGCATTATGGGGATGGATGGCGTGGCTGCCCACCAGAATATGATCATTCTAAATTGCCAGCACATTATAAATCTGCAATCGTGATTGGCGTGCCAATGGAATGGGACGAGGTGCTTGGCAGTCCGCAAATGTCCACCAGTCAAGATGCGTATGCTCGTGTTTCCATCGCAGGTATCCGCATTGAAGGCGCACTGAAGAAGATGGGGTATGCAACACGAGCCAGTACACCAAACAATGGCTATGATGTTGTGGTTCCACCTTATGCTGTGGATGCTGGTCTGGGTGAACATTGTCGTGCTGGCTATGTGATTACGCCGGAAACGGGTAGTAACTGTAGAACGGCCGTTATCCTCACCAACCTAGAACTTGCCGAAGACAAACCCATCGAATTCGGTGTCAAAGAATTCTGCCAAAAATGTAAAATTTGTGCTGAACAATGCCCCTCAGGCGCAATCTCATTTGCCGACAACTACGATGGGCTAGAAATTCGCGGTTATGAGCATTGGTACATCAACAATGGGGCCTGCTACAACTTCTGGCGTGAGTCAATGGGTGGCATGGGCTGTCGTTTGTGCGTAGCCAACTGCCCCTACAGCCGTAAAGACAACTGGCTGCATGATCTATCCCGTGAACTCGACCCCCGTGACCCAACAGGAACAGTCAGCAGCACCTTGCTTTGGATGCAAAAGAACTTCTTCGATGCCCCCGAAGCGCTAGAATATCGCCGCATTGCCGAAGGTGGAAAATTCGCCCAATACCGTAAAGAACCATTCTGGCTGCAAGGCGAAACCTATCTTGACATAGATATTGTCGATCCAAAGGAGAGTTAAGATGTTTTTTGAAGGTAATGTATTCTGGTTTTTGATGGGAATGATTGCTATCCTTGTTGGAGTAGGTTTCAAAACCTTTGCCGAGGATCGCAAATGGGAACTTAACTGGTGGAAATGGCTGCTGGCGATTGTTTGGTACTTCATCTTTAACATGAGTTTCCTGGCCTGGGGTACGCTCATCGGTGAATATGAAGCAAGCGCTGGCTGGAAACTAGCATTATTAGGGCTATTTGTCTCCCTAATTTTGGGCGTCGGCCTTTGGCGGCTACTATCTGCCAAACCAAAGACAGCATAGCTCAAATATTGGCAAGCTTCAATCAAGAAAAGATGCATTCTTTTTTTGAAATGTAGAAAGTAAAAGTAGAGACGTAGCAACCTACGTCTCTACTCTTTTGTAAAATCGAATTAATTCAAATTATGAACAGCAAACCCCTCCAAATAATTCAAGAAATCACAATCCCAACCGCTATCGATAAGGTGTGGGAATTCTTGTTGAATGAAGAAAAGATGAAACAGTGGCTCCACGCCAATGAATTTGTGATCGATGTTTATGAGGGGGGTAACATAGAAATCCCATTATCCTTTGACGGAGAGAATTGCCTTGTTGAAGGTGAAATTGGTTTGGTTATTCCCAAGAAAAAATTTGCGTTTACCTGGATTGAGCGTGATGATTATGGGGAAACTTGGTTCAACAATACAATGGTAACCATTGAGCTGGAAGTAGTAGAATCAGGCACAAAATTATCCTTAAAACATGATGGCTTTAAATATTTATCCGAAAATATTCAAGCATCAGTCTATCACAAGTATCAGGCTTTTTGGAAAGAGCAAAACTTTTTGACACGGCTGCAATCTCTGATTATGGACACAAAACGCACCACGGATGAAAACCCGTAGGTCAAGACGCTGTTTTGTCCTACGACTTACAGAGGAGATAATTCCCCAATGACAGACAAGTCTCGAAAAAAAGCAAGCCTGCGGTTAACCCAGGCTCGAAAATATTTGGCAGATATGCGTGACGAAGGTGATCCACGCAAAATCAGTGTGGCTGCGGCAAATTTGGGATTCGCACTTTTCAGCGTGAACAAGTTCAAAGAAGGTCTGAGAAGTTTCAATGAGGTTGACCAAATTTTCAAAGAGCTTGACGATTTTATTTTACAGGTACATTGTCTGGGAATTAAAACAATGGCTTATCAATCCACCGATCAACACCCACAAGCCTTTAAAACAGCTCACAAAATCGAGAATTTAGCAGTGGCAAAACAGAATGAGCGGGTTCAATGTGATGCCCTGGCAACACAAGGACAGATTCTGATTGATTCTGGGGAAGAGGTGATTGCACTGGAAAAACTTAATGCCGCGTTGGAGATTGCCGAAAAAATTGGCGATAAGCGGCGACAAATGAATGTCACCGGTGCGTTTGGCAATTATTGCATGACCATTGCCTCTGCTGACAAAGCAGAAGCTTATTTTGTGCAAGCCCGTGACCTGGCCCGCGAATTGGAGGATCGGCAAGCAGAAATTGGTTTTCATGGCAATTTAGGTGCTTTGCTGGAGTGGAAAGGGGAGTTTTTAGAAGCGGGGCAAATTTTTGATGATGTTGTCACTTTTGTGCATGAAATTGGCAACAAAAAGGCCGAGCTGCAAGCGTATCGCCATCTCATAAATGTGCATACCAAACTGAATGACAACGAGAAAGTTGTTGCCTACGCGCAAAAAGGTGTCGCGTTAGCAAAAGAAACGAACGATGCAATCGCCAATCTCTTTTATGAACACCTGATTGCCGCATTTTATCGGCTAAATCTTGTTACAAAAGCGCGTCGCGCAACCATGGAAGCACTTGAATTTGCCCTGACATCCAAAGATCGGAACCAAGAGATTAATCTGCTGTTGGGCTTGGGTGAATCTTATATGATCACCAATGAACTTGAGAAATCTCTGGGAACTTATCAGCAGGCATTGATGGTCACGCAGCGGTTGCAGCGTATGACTGATAAAGCTTATTTGTTAGGGCGAATTGGCATCATTTTGGCTGAGTTAAATCGGACAGATGAAGCCGTTCGACATCATGAACTTGCCCTTGAGCTGGCGCGAAAGCACGATTTGCTAGACCTGGAAGGCGAACAGTTGGTGATGTTGGCAATGGCTTTTGCGGATAAGGGTGATGTGGAGAAGGCGCGGGGTTTTTGTGAAACGGCCGTTTCCATCTACACCAAAGCCAACCTGACCGAACAAGCAGACAAAGCACGAAATCTACTGGCTAAACTCGTGTAAACGAGAGAACTCGTGTAAACGAGAGAACTCGTAGAATCGCAAATGGACAAAGCATAATGGCACAATCTAAAAGTAAAAACAAACAAATCATTGACATTATCCTGATGGTTTTTGTTTTGCTATGTGTGGGTATGATACTCGTGGAATTAACCAATAATCTATCCACTCAACTCGAATCACAAAACCAATCAGTTACGACAATTCAAGAAGCAGAACCAACACCCCTCCCAACTCTGACCGCAGAAGAACGGGAGGAAATGTTTTCAGCACCAATCGGGGAAGATGGGAATGAGTAACATAAATTTTGTTAATGTGGGAGGCGCAACGGATTGAGTGAGAAAAATCAAATCAAACTCAAGATGAGTAAACGAGACCGGACGAAGCGATGGGAGCGCTGGTTAGCAATTGCGGCCATTGCCACGATTGTCATTGCCTGGATTGCGGGTTCTTTGCTGGAATCCAGTGACACCATGCCTGCAATTGAAGCAGCTATGCCGGAAGCGGATCGGTTTGAACATGTAAATAGCGATACGTTTGCTGCATATGCCAACCAATCTGAAGAAACACTAATTGGCTATGTGACGCTTGGTGAGGCTGTTGGCTACGGTGGACCAATTGTGGTTGCAGTCGGGCTAGATTTGGAAGGGAATGTGGTGGAAACGGCCGTTGCCGACCACGTCGAAACCCCATCATTCTTCGAGCGCGTCATGAATGCAGGATTCACCGAGCAATTAATGGGCAAAACATACAGCGATGGGTTCCAGCTCAATGAAGATTTAGACGGCATTACCGGCGCAACCTACACGGCGCGTGCTTTAGCAGAGGCAACCCTGCAAGGAACACAGCGCATTGCCAATCAGCAATTAGGATTTGCGGTGGAAACACCGCCACCACCCAACATTGTTTTTGGTATTCCCGAAATCACAGTATTGGCACTGTATACCGTTGGCTATTTCGCCCATCAGCGCAAATTTAAGTACAAAAAACAGGCTCGATGGGGCATGCTCATTACCGGCATGGTTGTGCTTGGATTTTGGTTTAATTTTCCACTCACTATTTCCAAAATCAACACCTTTTTGCTTGGATTTTGTCCACAATGGCAGACTAATTTGTATTGGTATTTCCTCATC
>QQUD01000862.1 GCA_008501785.1 Chloroflexota bacterium | reverse complement strand
ATTGTTCCAATCCATCAAGACGAACAGCAAAATGGTGATGACCAGCCCAATCGCTGCTCCTAGAAGTGGTGCTTTCAGATTGGAGAACAGCGATTTTATTTCTTGTTCACCTTCTTTAGGCTTTCGGTTGGGCAGCAGGAGAAATATCCCCATTGCTGGCGCAATCAGCATCACACTCATATGCACGCCTAAGCTCAATCCGCCTAACAAACCAGCCACAAAAAGCACCCGTTGGCTGCCAGTTGTGCGCCACCAAAGCAGCGCCGCGATGATCCAAACGATTAGCGCAGCACCGGCTGTGTACACTTCGGCAATTACCGCCTGTGACCAAAATGTGGGAGAAAGGGCAACTATCAACGCCCCCACAATGGGAATGATGCGGCGTTGGGTGAGGAAACGGCCGTTTATATACACACCCGCCACCACCAACGCCCCTATCACCGCCGAAAACAGATTCACCCGGTAGGCCAACCCACCTGTCGGCAGCAGTGTAAATAGGCGAGTCAGCGTAAGGTAAACGGGATAGCCAGTTGGGTGGCTGTGACCCCACAAGTAGGTCAACGTTTGGAATTCGCCGCCATCTCCCGGCAGCAAGCCAGGGGTGAGGGTGCGACCATAAATGAACAATGCCATCCCAGCCACACCCAATACGACTATGAAATCGGGCCATGTAAAAACGGCCGTTTTCGCATCCAAAGCAGCTTTATTTTTGGAGGAAATCGGGTAGGTAATCACGTTGCACCTCTGCCATCTCATCAAACATCGTGCGAATTTCATCCAGAGAGCAAACAGCCGCTGTCAATGGGTCCACCATCAATGCCTGCACGGCTGCTTCTCGGTTTTGGTCTAAAACGGCCGTTGCCACCAAATCATGAAACGCCATATGCTGTGCATCTAAAGCAGCCAAATGTGTCGGCAGCTTGCCAAAGTGAGTTGGCTGTACCCCTTTTTTATCGACGAGACACGCCACTTCCACCACGCCATCTTGTGGCAAATTGTCAATCAGTCCGGTATTGAGCACATTGCCATAAATGACAGAAGGCTTGCCCGTTTCCTTCCCTTCAATAATGTACGATGCAAATTCAGGACCACGTTCTAGCTCGAATTTTTCTTTACCTGAGAGATAATCGCGCAATTCTTGTGCAGCTTCTTCCAGCCAGGTCGGCCAGTTGTTAGCATAAAAGCCACTTTCACCACGATATTCAGAGCGCATATATTTTTTGATAAGGTCAGGCCGCTTGCGGAAGTAGCCGGTATATTCAGATGTGTGTCCGCTCGATTCCGTCACAAATGCGCCCAAATGTTTCATCATCTCAAAACGCACCGGGTCTTTTTCATAAATATCAGGTTGGTTCGTGATGCGCTGCCGCAAATGCGGATATAAATCTTCACCATTACGTTCCAGCTTCACAAACCAGGCTAAATGGTTAATGCCTGCCGCCCGCCAATCAATCTCACCCCAGGGAATGTCCAGGTATTCGGCTAACTGGTAGCTAGTGTGTTGAATGGAGTGGCATAAACCCACAACGGGCAGCTTACTGCCGCGCACACCGGTTAGCACGGTCAGCGACATCGGATTTGTATAGTTCATCACCAGGGCATCAGGGGCCAATCGCTCGATATCTGCCAAAATGTTGAGCCAGGCGGGTAAGGTGCGCAATGCTTTGAACAAGCCACCTGGGCCGATGGTGTCGCCGATACATTGATCGACGCCATATTTCATGGGAATGTCATAATCGTGGCGCACATTTTCGCGACCAGCCACCTCAATGGTGTTGATGATGTAATCGCTGCCCGGTAAAACTTTGGTGAGGTCTGTACTGGCTTCGATGGTCCAATTACGGCCGCTTTGAGCCACTAAAAACTCAGCCATTTTGTGCGCCAGTTCTAACCGCCCTGCATGGATGTCTACCAGGGCAAAGGTGCCCGAGTCTAATCCAGGTGTACACAAAATATCGCTCATAACTTCAGTGGCAAAAACAGCGCTGCCTGCGCCGATAATGGTTACTTTTAGCATTGAATGCTCCTTTTTAGAAAATTTTGACCAGTGCATTGCACCTTCTTCGGTGCAATGCACTTGATACGAACCAGTTTCATTGCACTTGATACGAACCAGATTCGTTCACTTGGTGTGAGCCAGGTGCAGCGCACTTAGGAAAGTGCAATGCACCTTTGCTGGATGGGTAAACGAAAAGCAGCAGCAGCGTAATATATAAAGTAGAAGGCTCTGATGGTAATCATTTATTCGTTTACTGCTGAAAAATCATATTCGGCATGCGTTTTTTCTGGTTCAAATCCGGGATTGACACGCAGACGACCCAATGAGCGGTCCGTCACATACGGTACATATCCACGAACTAATGCGCGTTGGTATGCATCAGCAATTTGGTCTGCTTTTGCACTGTAATCAATTGTCAAAACGAGTTTGTCGGCAGCTATCCATTGGTCGAGTGTTGCTTCTCGTGCGGCTGTCCAGTCGGCCGGGCTGGGCTCATGATCGCGAGGGTAGCCATAATACAAATCTTCCACGCCCATACCGGTGACAGTTTCTAAATAATCAGGGAAGAGAATACCCAACTCCTCAGCATTTTGTGGAAAGATGCCGAAGCCGGGATGTCGTTCGCGCGCATATTCGGCAATAGCGATAACAAAATCGGCCATTTCACGAGCGGCAGTCGTACGGCCATCGCGTTCTTCATAAAACTGGTATCCGTCCACAATGTCCATATAGACGCCGTCAAAACCAAGGGCAATTATTTGATCAAGATAACTTTCGGGCGTGCCATAGATGATTTCCTGCCATTCTGGCATCCAATAGCGCACTTTATAATCACCAGCCCAAACAGGATTCGGTTCGTCCAACCACGCGGGCGGATTTTCTTTCCACTCAGACTGCCAATACCAGCGATAATCTTCAGCCTCACCGATGCTCATGTAGCACAAGATAAGCTTGTCTCCGCCTTCGCTTTGCTTGAGCGCAGGGATGGTTTCAGGTGAGCTTCCGGCGGCAGAGATACTGACGACGACGAGGTCAAAGGCGGTTTTGCCGATGCGCTGAGCGTTGGGTCGTTGTAATTGGTAGGTGAAATTTTCTACTGTTGCCCAATCTTCATCTGTTTTTGAAAATATGATAGGGGTTGGCGCAGGTTTTGTGGTTGGGGTTGGAATGGCAGTAGGTGTGGAAACACCTGCACTGAGCGAAGTCGAAACGGCCGTTTCTCCCCCTCCACCACATGCAACCAACACAGCAACCAACAGCATAAAAACAGAATGGATTCGTTTCATAATCTTGCTCTGCAAGCCTATTTAAGCCCTGTCAATGAAATCCCCTTCACAATCCACTTTTGCATCGCCAAAAAGACAATCAAAATGGGAACCACAACGAGTACAGAAGCAGCCATTGTCAGGTGGATTTGGGTGGAGTGCTGGGTGGAGTACCAATTCAAAATGATAGGCAACGTGCGCTTTTGCTGCTCTGTTAACACAATCAGCGGCCACAAATACGAATTCCAGTTAAACATGAAGGTCAACATACCTAGCGTTGCCATCGCTGGGCCAAGTTGGGGCAGGGCAATCTTCCAATAAATGCGCCATTCCGATGCGCCATCCACTCGTGCTGCATCCAGCAGTTCATTGGGAATCGATTTGGCAAATTGGGTGATGAGGAAAATGCCAAACGCATCGACGGCCGAACCGACAACCAGCCCCCATAAACTATTGAGTAAACCTAACTTCACTAAAATTAGGTAGCTGGGAATCATCATCACTTGGAAGGGAATCATCATGGTGGCAAGAATGAACCAAAAGATGGTTTTTTTACCTCTAAAATCGTACTTGGCAAAGATGAAGCCAAATAACGAACTGGTAAATAAAACCAGCGTGGTATTCATGAGAGCCACGAATGCCGAGTTGCCATAAAAGGTGAGCAAGGGCAAATCTTCATCGTTGAATATGGTGCGAAAATTGTCTAGCGTCCATTCTTGTGGCAAGAAAGTGGGTGGAATTTGGCGCAGTTCCTGGCCTGTTTTGAAAGCGGCTAAAATCATCCAGATGAATGGCAACATAGCAATAAAACTGCCGAGGATGAGGATGATGTAAACGGCCGTTTTCCCCAAATTAAATTGAAATGTGCGTCGTTTTGGCTGATAAGTCGTAATTGACATAATCCCTCATTAACAATTGGCAATTAAGCATTGACAATTGACAATTACTCAGTATTCCCACTCGCTTCTCAGCAGGCGATTTTGAATCAATGAAATAGCTAAAACCAAGAGGAACAGCACGGTGGAAACGGCCGCCGCCCATCCCATACGCTGAAATCGAAACGCATTGCTGTAAATATCAATCACCATCACCCGCGTTTGTTCATTGGGGCCACCATCGGTCATCACCTGAATAATATCGAATACTTGAAAAGCCGAAATCATCGTTAGTACGGAAGCAAGGAAAATAGTTGGTTTGAGCAAGGGAAGGGTAATTTTGAAAAACAAATCACGACCATTGGCCCCATCAATAATTGCGGCTTCTCGCACACTATTGGGAATGGCTTGCAAGGCGGCAATAAAAATGATGAGATTATAGCCAATGTCCTGCCACAGATAGGCAATGATCACCGCCAACAACGCTACCGGCACAGGACCAACTGTCAAATTAGGGTCTCCTGTCCAGTTGATAACAGTCAATTTGCCAGCAAAGAAGCCAATCGCGCCATTGAGAAATCCACGTTGGGGATGCAAAATGTACCCCCACATCAGAGCCACCCCTACCGATGCAGTGACAATAGGCAAGAAGAAAATGGTGCGGAAAGCTAGCTTCAGCCGATTCCCGATAGATTCGATCATCGCTGCCAGCGGCAGAGTAATGGCGAGGTTGAGCGGGACGACTAAAAAGGCGAACATGAGTGTGGTTTTAACGCTGGTATGGAACTGGCGCACTTCCAACGGTGCATCTTCGCTAAAGTTGAGCATGTTTCTAAAGTGCTGTAGGCCAACAAATGGATTCTCTCCACCCAATCCCAAAATCGTTCCCCCGTCCCGGCGGGCACTGTACTCAAAAAAGGCCAAAATCGCCGCCCACAAAATTGGAAACAAAGCCCAGAAGCCCATGTACAATACCATCGGCGTGACTGCGCTAGCGACAAAAGTGCGTTTGGCTCCTTCACGACCGCCTGTGAATTTCCAAAACGGCCGTTTTTTAATCTCAGTATTAGAAGCTGAAACCTGCATGTCTTTGTCTCCACTATCAGGTGACAGTCACTTTCCAAGTGACTGTCACCTGAAACTTTTATTCAAAGCTCTCGTTTGCTTCCTGTTCCATCGCCGCCAATGCTTCATCAATCGTTTCGATATCTTGCAACATGTTCAATACATGCGGATAAGCAATGTCGTACCAGAACAAATCACGGTCAGGCAGTGACCCCATGTATTCGCCGTAGGGCAGTACCTCTAAGAACGGCTCAAAGTAGGAGAATTCACCCACCAATGTATCGCGAGCGGCTCCTTCAGTATTTGCTTTCAGAGCTGGCAGTGTGCCAGAGCCGATGTTCCAACCGAGCGCGTTTTCTTCGTTCATGGTCACGAACTTGATGAAGTCCCATGCCGCATCCTGCACTTCGCTGTTGTTAGAAACAGTCAGACCCCAGCCAGAGTCGGCAACGAAATTCGGTTCTGCGCCTAAACTGGGCAATGGAGCATAAATGGTGTGTTCTGCCACTTCGGGGAAGTCGCCTGAGTAGTCAGCAATCGCCCAAGGACCAACGATGCCCATAGCACATGCTTCTTCAAAGTGACAATCGCCAACCCAGTTGGACTCGTCATTGAACAAAACAGGGTCAATGATACCTTCGTCAGCCATCCGCTTCATCAATTCAAGGGCTTGTTTGCCTTCGGGCGTGTTGAGGGTGAAAGCCGTTTTGTCAGCATTCATGTAATCGCCGCCAGCTTGTTTGATGAGGGAGAGCATGGTGAAGCCAATTGCATCCCCAGAGGTGTAGTTGAAGCCTGCACGGGTGATGATGCCATCTTGGGTGCCGGTCATCGCTTTGGCATCTTCAATGAAGGCATCCCAGTTGTCCCAACCACCAGAAACGTCGCCAACACCAGCTTCTTCAGCAACGGCCGTATTAACCAATGTCGCACCATATTCAATATTAAACTCTTGTGGCAGGCCCAGTAGTGCATCATCGCAAATATAGCCTGTAAGGGGGGCGGGGAAGAAGGCGGCCTCAGCATCGGCCATGCTGACTGCGCTTTCGGGAACAGGTGCCAGATTATCGGCATAACTGCAAGTCCAGGTGCCGAACATTTGCAGAATGTCTGATTCTGTTCCGGCAGGGAGTGCGGTCTGCAAGGTTTGAATATAGGTGTCGTAGTCGAAGGTTTCAAATTCGATGGTTACATTCGGATGATCTGCGGTATACGCGTCGGCCAATGCTTGATAGCCATCGTTGAATGCGCCATTTTGATGTGTCCAAACGCGAATGGTGACCGCTTCGTCGCTGTTGGCAGCTTCACTGCTCGCAGCGCCGCTGGCAGTGTCTGAACTGCTGCTATCAGCAGGTTCGGCTGTTTCTGTTCCACCACCACAAGCAGCTAACAACAAAACGATAAGCGTAACTACCCAAATCTTCTTCATTTGATTTTCTCCTCACTAGAATGGAAAGGCTGGCTTTGCCAAGCTTTCGCAGCAAAATTATTAAAATGCGGCCTTATCAAGATAGACAACGGCCGTTAAATTACGTGGATTATCTGGATCAAGTCCTTTGGAGATGGATCGATGGTAAGCAAGCAGCTGTAGTGGGGGTAGGTACAGCACTGGGTAAGCCCAGGTTGGCAAATTAGCGGGAAGGTTAATGTCACCTTCTGCAGGAGAAAGGCTCAGAGTCGTAGCTCCATTCGCGGCCATTTCATCCAGCACTTGTTTTTCGTGGATAGCGGCGGTGGGTGATAACAAACCAATGATGGCTGCTTCTTCGTTAGCCATTGACATCGGTCCATGCCGATATTCCATAAAGTGGAAAGCATGGGCGACTGTTAACGACATTTCGGTCATTTTGAGCATGCCTTCACTGGCTATTCCGAATTGAGGTCCAGAGCCGAGGAAGGTGAAGCGTTTCAATTCTTTCCGCGCTGCCAACTCCTGCGTGATGGTATTCGTTTGGGAGATGAGGTTACGGCCGTATTTTGGCAAA
>QQUD01000130.1 GCA_008501785.1 Chloroflexota bacterium | reverse complement strand
CCTACCCAACATCGGCATATGAAACACGCCCCACACAGGCGTTCCTTTGTGCAACAAACCAACCGCAATGCCCCAATCCGGCAAGCCATGCACAAACGCCGTCGTACCATCCAACGGATCAATCGTCCACAAAAAGTCCGATTTCTGTTCAGCAGGATCGCTTTCTTCAGCCAAAATATCGTGAGTCGGATACGCTTTTTGCAACTGGGAAATAAGGAATCGTTCGATAGTCAGGTCCGCTTCCGTTAACAGGCTACCATTTGACTTTTGCTGGGGCACAACCTGACGAAAGTAAACCATAGCCAATTGTCCTGCCTGCTCCAGCCATTGCGGCAGTGGGGTTAAATCGATATCAATAATGTTTGGTTGCATGATGAATCTCCTTATTGCTTTTACTGACACATATCATTCATCATACTCATTATTCAAATTTGCAAACTGAGATTTATTTGAGAATAGGCTGAAATTGGCTCGTTAATTGCTTACCAAGATTGGACTCAGCAAACAACTGAACACGACCGAAAATTGATCCAATCTACGCGTTTTATTGTTCAGGACGGCCTTCGGGGAAGAATTGATACCCACCCCCCATGCCTTTATGATTAATGATGTAGCAAGGCTTTGCTGGCACCGGTTCAATTTTCAACCGCAAGCTGCGCACAAGCTGCTGCAAACTCTCTTTTTTGTGAAACAGCAGCTCTTCATCAAACATTTCTTCCGGCCAAGTCGCTTCGATCAAGGCTGGATAATCTTGGATTTCACGGGGCCTCCGCAGCAGGCCGTGCAGCAAATTCCCTTCCAAAGGCGTCAAGTTGAGCTGACGAACTCCCTGGAAAAAACAATTCGCACGCTCATCGTACCGCAGTCCGCCGCGACTGCCTTCCCCCACAATTTCCACATACGCCGCAAACAGATCACCAGCAATTGCCCACCCGTAGGGTGATCCGGCCAATGCCCCTTTTATTGTTAAGCGCCGCACCGTTCCTGCATACTTCTTGTCGAGGTCTTCAAATGCTTTTATAAACCCTATTTGTTTTTGCGAATTCAACTGATTTCTTATCTCGGCAACTTCAGCCAAGTTTTGCAGCTTCTGCACTTCCGTTAGCACCATCTGTTCTTCACCAGTTAAGCCGCGCCAAATTTCAGCTAATCTGTATGTAAACGGTGGATGCGACACCAATACATTCACATCCCAATCTGCACTTGTGCTATCTTGATGCGTTAGCCAATAATGGCAGGCAACTTTCAGCAACGATGGATATCGTCCTGTCACTGTACCAATCAATTGAACAGCCTTTTCATCAGGTTTGGTTAATGATTGAAATGTTTGCTTTTTAATCAGATGGGCGGCGTCTGCTGGCAGCATCGGGTGTACCCAACACACATGCGTGTCGAGCAATTCATAGAGGTCACCCAACACCGTGGGATCCGATAAATAAACCACTTCTTGCCTCATACCGACGATGAAACTCACCACATGTTTAAAACTATCGCGCAAACCTCGCAAGGTTCGGGTGAGTCGTACATTGGCCTGTTCACAAAAGAGGTCGAAACCGTCCATGACCAGAACGACACGCTTTTTTTCAGCTTGAACCTGGAATAGTATTTCGCGCAGCGCACTTTGAGTCAAAAACGGATCGCGTGAAGCCCGGTTTTCTCGGTACAAGTGAACAATCTGGTCTTGTAAATTGGCGCTAAACTGGTGCCGCATTTCGTAAAATGAGCGCAAAATGACGCGGTAAAAGGTTGCCATGTTGTTGGCAGGCAGGTTGTTCAGATCAATCGGAATCACAAAGACGGAATCGGCCGTTTCTTTCAAATAAAAACGGCGTGCATCTAACCGGTGGCTAAGAAAACCAAGTAAATTTGACTTGCCGGTACCGGGCAAGCCCACAACCGTGCCGCTCAATCCAAACTTCATCCATTCAGCTAGCTGCGCCATTTCGCGGGCACAATAGGTTATTTCATAATCAGACCAAGCTCGATTTACGGTCATCATCTGCTCCTGTTCAAATAGTTATAGGCAAATTATGTTGGTTTTCTATGTAAAGTGTTCGACTGCTGTGCAAATATTCGATGCATTGTGTGATGCGTTTTTCAAGTCGATTGTTTAATCTGGTGACAGCTTCAGCCGGTGGTAAAAAGCAAAACTCGCTTAATTCTGATTTTTGTAGACGAATATCACCAATTTCTTGCTCTGTTAAGATACCACCAGCAAAAATAAATACCAGCGCTTCTATCTTATCATGAGATGTAGGTAGATAATCAACACAAAGCAGGTGCTTGGGCTGACGCATGAGTCCTAGTTCCTCGTGTATTTCGCGGATACAGGCCTGCATGGGGGATTCGTTTGCTTGAACCTTTATAAGAAATGGAACACAGATTTTCACAGATTGGATTTCATAAATCTGTGAAAATCTGTGTCAATCCGTGTCTTCAATTCTTCATTTTTTGTACACGGTCTCGAATCTGGCGAATGTGATCTGGACCGGTGCGACAGCAGCCCCCAATCAACGCCGCTCCCAATTTGCGCCATTCACGGCTGATCGTGCCAAATTCAGACGGGTCAGATTCACCCAGCCAGCATTTGTTTTCTACGTCGTAGGTTTCACCCGAATTGGGATAAACAATGATCGGCCTATCGGTCATGTCGCGCACAACCTCAATCAAACTTGGAACAAATCGGGGAGCTGTACAATTGATGCCAACTGCCACAATCTGCGGATGCGCCGCAACGTGAGCCACACAATCGGCTAAAGGTGTGCCATCATGAATGTGTTTTCCGTCTCGGCAGCTAAAGCTGAAGTAAACGGCCGTTTCTCCCCCCACTTTTTCATCTACCAACCGCAGCAGCGCCCTTGCCTCTGCAAAAGATGGAATCGTCTCACACGCCAGCAAATCCGCATCGGTATTTGCCAAAATCTGCCAGCGTGGACGATGCCAGGCCAGCAAACCATCTTCATCCAAATCATAATCGCCCGTGTACTCCGACCCATCCGCCAGATAAGCGCCATATGGACCAACACTAGCCGCCACAATCGGCTTCAGCCGCTGCGTGCGATTTTCGGGAACCGACCAAAATTCATCACGTGCGGCAATCGCCAGGGCGACAGCACGTTGCAACAGTATCACAGCTTCAGCTTCAGAAAACCTGCGTGCCATCATGCCCGGAATTGTGGCCTGATAGCTGGCAGTGATGGCACAATCGGCCCCCGCCCAAAAGTAGTCCAAGTGCGCCTGCTGAATGATGTCTGGATGATCAAACAACAGCCGCGCCGACCACAATTCGTCGCTCAAATCACAGCCGAGCGTTTCTAAATGGGTTGCCAGCCCGCCATCAAGAATCAGGCTGCTCTGGTGAGTGAGAAACGGCCGTATTGGATTATTCATTATCCTAACCCAACCACTGACGAGTGCTTTTTGGGGAAGAGGATGTTGAGCAAAACGGCCGTTTCCGCATTCTTTGCAAAACAATCCGCAGAAGCGTGATTCAATTCCTCAAAGCTGCGACGTCCAAACAATAGCTGCAAAAATGTTAAATCAGGGAAACAGGCATCGCCATCATCAATCAATTTTCGCTGATAGCTACCCACCTCTACCAGTTTCCCAGCTGCAAATTCCAGCTTTATCTCACTCCGATAAAAACTCAGCTTCGTGGTTCCTGTATGCCCCACCAAAACGCTATCAGCTAATCGGCGTTCTAAAACCGGTGCAATTCGCTGCATAAATCCAGGCAAATCTGGCACACGCATGTACCAAGCATAAGGCGGATTCTGTTTTTCAAGCTGTTTGCCCAACGCATCATAAACCGGATGCGCCGCTCCCAGCCCAAATGAAATGTATTTAGCTGCTGGTTTTTCGCCTGATTCAACCAGGCGATCTGCTTCACTTTTCAGGGCACGAGTCACAAACAGGCAGACAGGCCGCCAAGAAAGCCCCGGCAGCACACCCAACTCTCGCACCACAAAACGTCCGCCCCATTTTTTATATTCCACATAGCCAACGATCTCATTTTCTGGGACTGTTTCAATCAATTGGAAGTTACGTGAATAGGGTGACGCTTCGTGTGGGCCGGTGATTTCGTATTGCCACAAGGTTTTGTCACGTAGACGGTTAATGAGGTTGTAACGGCCGTGTTCCTCATACAGTTTCGCTAGAACAGGAATATCCGCAACGGTTGCCCGACGGAATTGATAAGGTTCTGGATCAACCGCTTTGAAATTGCCACCACGAGACCACTCAAAATTGCACGCACCGCCTAAATCCAACGCCATCTCATAATCAAACATGCGGTAATACCAGGGAACCCCCGTAATGGCCTGCACCACCTCTCCCCTCGCCTCGCTTTTTGCATGAATGGGTTCAAACTGTTTGCGCACCAATCCACGCCGCCGGTATGCTTCATCAGTCGCCACTAGTTCCGGGCGTCCCGTCTTAAATGGAATACCCTCATACAGCCAGGTTTGCGAAATCAGGTTCATCGTAGACACAATCTTGTTATCCTGCTTTGTATCTACCACCACCGTAAAATCATGGGCTTGGGTCGTCGGATGTTCACCGCTCATCAAGTCACGGGTCCAGTTTGCCAAAAATGTTTCAGGCTCTTCAGGATTGTCACTGTGAATACGTACATTAAACGCAGCCAATTCTTCAACATCTTCAGGCGTTGCCCAACGCAGCAGCAAGCCATCATCTAATTCTTTCGGTAATCCACATGTTTCATTTTTCATTAAACGCATCCCCTTTCACAAATTGCCCTACATTATCACGATCCCATCCAACTTGCACCATTGATTTACACATCTTTTTCCGTTCATTTTTCTGTTTTTGTTCGATAATGAACAGTTTTCGAATGATGTCTATTGACACAGCCAAGCCAAATCAAGCAAAATTACGGAACACACTGTTCAGAAACAAACAAATCGTTCTAAAGCGAGGTAAATATGAAACGTAATTTTTGGAAAATAGGAAAACCTGTCATCATCATTTCTGCAGCTGGATTACTCATTGGTGGTCTACGACGACATTTAAAACAGTTGCATGGACATTCCCATTCACACGAAACACAATCGGCCCAAACCGAAGGAGTCACGATTCATTGGGCCAAATGGTACGACCCCTTGGTCAATTTGCTTGCACTAGGCCAGGCACAAAAAATCAGAAACATGACGGTGGAAATGGCTGGAATCCAGCCAGGACAAACTGTGCTTGACGTCGGCTGCGGCACCGGAGATTTGACGCTCGCTGCCAAAAAAGCAGTTGGGCAAGATGGCAGCGTCACCGGCATCGATGCCGCCGCCGAAATGATTGCGGTCGCCACAGACAAGGCGCACAAACAACAGCTTGCCATTGATTTTCAAATTGCGCCCATAGAGAAGCTGCCATTTGCCGACAACTCATTCGACATGGTCATCAACTCATTGGTCATGCATCATTTGCCGGAGCACGTGAAACGGGACGGCATCGCTGAAATTTATCGCGTGCTGCGTCCTGACGGCACCTTTTTCACGCTTGATTTTGTGCCCATGCAGCGTAAATCTGAGCGACTGCGCACGCTGCACTTTGGGCATCGCTCAGGACCTAGCAGCAGTATTTTTGATTTGGAGCACGTGCTTGAAGAAAATGGGTTTGAGGATGTGGAATCGGGCCATTCACCTGTGCGCTTGTTGGGTCATTTACGTGGAAAAAAGCCACAAGCGTAATTAAGTCGTGGAAGGCAAGGGGTTGAACGCTCTGGTGAATGAAAAGCCTTTCACCCCTTGCCTGCCACGGCGGTCAACTATCTATTTACGAGGCATAAAATGAAAGAAAATCAAATCTTGATTCGTACCAGCTATTGGGTGGCAGCGATTGCCGACTTTGTTATTGCGCTTCTTGTTCTCATTCCAGAGAGAATGGGCGTGACAGACTTTGTCTATCCGATGGGATTAATGTCGGCCGTTGCATTTTCGTGGGGTGTTTTGTTGATTATTGCTGATCAAAAACCAGTTGAAAGAAAATGGGTACTGCTGCCAACGATTTTAGTTGTATTTTTGCTTGGCGTTGCCGGAATTTATGCACTTTCCTTAAACCTGCTCCCCCCAAATCGAATCATTGCAAATTCAGCAGTTACCGTTGTTGTCCTGACACTGCTAATCATTACAACCATCAAGACACGCAATGTATAAAGTTTCACCCAACTCATCTCTCAGCTATAATACACGCCGACCTTGAATATCTCAGTTAGTCGGTCACAATATATCTTCACTACCTGACAAACGACTACCTGACAACCAGACTATCTTCACGGAGTGAACCATGAGCGATGACAAAAAGATCATCTATTCGATGATGGGTGTGGGCAAGATTGTGCCGCCCAACAAACAAATTTTGCGCGACATTTCGCTGTCTTATTTTTACGGGGCCAAGATTGGTGTACTGGGGCTAAATGGCTCGGGTAAAAGTACGCTGCTGAAGATTATGGCGGGGGTAGATACAGATTTTTTGGGAGAAACGGCCGTTTCCCCAGGCTTCACCATCGGCTATCTCGAACAAGAACCCCTCGCCAACGAAACCCGCACCGTGCGCGAGGTCGTCGAAGAAGGCGCACAAGAAATTGTCAACGCCCTGAAAGAGTTTGACGAACTCAATCTAAAATTTGGCGAGCCGATGAGCGACGACGAAATGAACGACCTCATCGAAAAACAAGGCAAACTGCAAGACAAACTAGACCACATCAACGCCTGGGACCTGGACAGCCGTCTCGAATTAGCAATGGACGCCCTGCGCTGCCCCCCCGGCGATATGTCCGTCTCCATCATCTCCGGCGGTGAACGACGCCGCGTGGCACTGACACGCCTGCTGCTGCAACAGCCCGACATCCTCCTACTCGACGAACCCACCAACCACCTCGACGCTGAATCGGTGTCGTGGCTCGAAAAACATTTGCAAGAATACGCAGGCACCGTCATCGCCGTTACGCATGATCGCTACTTTTTAGACAACGTCGCTGGCTGGATTTTGGAGCTAGATCGCGGCTACGGCATTCCCTGGAAAGGCAACTACTCCTCCTGGCTGCAACAAAAGCAGAACCGACTGGCAAAAGAAGAGAAGCAGGAATCTGCACGGCAAAAGACATTACAACGCGAGCTAGACTGGATCAACTTGACACCCAAGGGCAAACGCGCCAAATCGAAAGCCCGCATCAGCCGCTACAA
>QQUD01001037.1 GCA_008501785.1 Chloroflexota bacterium | reverse complement strand
TCTGAAGAAAATTTGATGGAAAATTTGGACTTGTTGGCAGAAGCAGATTATCTAACGATTATGACCAACCGTGCTTACGGTGTCGTGCCGCGATTACCCGATAAATTCCCGGTTTCCAGCCAATATCATCAGCTTTTATTTGATGGTGAATTGGGATATGAACCGGCTTATTTGGTAGATCGCCATCCAAACTTATTTGGCATTTATTTGGATGCCGACACGTTTAGTGAGCCTCAGCTGACTCCACCAAAGCGTGTGTTTACTTACCTTGATGCCAGACCCCATCTCAAATTAGGACGGGCTGATGAGAGCTTCATCGTTTACGATCAGCCACTGACTATCATTTTCCAAAATACCGGCAAACTCACTGGCACACAAATGCGGCAGCAGTTTGTAATTGTCAACCCCGATTCATAATGCATTAACCTGCATCATTCAAACGACCTCGCTATAATCTCCAATATGGACTCTGGCGTTTTTGGAGTAGAGGCTTTAGCCGGGTTACATAGGGTAATTTGACCCGGCTAAAGCCTCTACTCCGACCCCCAAATGTGGATTTCGCCAGAGTCCAATTTATTAGGTAAGAGGTATGGCCCATTTTGGTAGAATTGTTATGTTGCATCATGCGGTGAAGGTGCATGGTAAATGCGGATAGGGAAAATACGGATACTTTGTTATTGAAATCCGTATTTTCCCTATTCGTATAAAAAAATACATAAAAGATATGTATTTGTGAACAAATTCTGTAGCCATTTCTTTGATATGAGAGGAATCACATTCAAATACAAAAATCAATGAATCAAGCGGCATTGCCTGGGGGGCGAAAATATCTGTTTTTTACGGTGTTTATTGCTGGAATGGGGACACTGGCAATTGAATTTACGACCAGCCGCATGTTGCAAACGGTGTATGGCACATCCAACATCGTTTGGGCGAATGTGATTGGGCTGGTGTTGCTCTTTTTGACGGTTGGCTATTTTCTCGGCGGTTGGCTGGCGGATAAATATCCATACCCGCATGTGTTTTATGGGCTGGTGTCGATTGCTGGTTTTAGCGGTGTCTTTTTCTTGTTATTGACGAGCGTGCTGCTGAAAACGGCCGCTTCTGCACTCGCTGCTATTAATGTGGGAGCCATCGCCAGTTCACTCATTGGCGTCATCATTGCCCTGACTGTGCCGATCACTTTGCAGGGCTGTATCCCGCCGTTTGCCATTCGGCTGGCGGTGCAAGATGTGGGTGAAGCGGGACGAATCAGCGGCCGAATTTATGCTGTTTCGACGTGGGGTAGCTTGTTGGGAACCTATTTGCCTGTGTTAATTGTTATACCTCTTGCCGGTTCGCGCATGACGGCAATTATTTTTGGGAGTGTGCTGCTGCTGGTGGGTTTGGGCGGCTTGTGGTTGACACGGCCAAAAACGGCCGTTTCCGCCCTCATCCTCCCTCTCATCCTCATCCCCATTTCCTATTTCTGGGGGCAGGGCAACATCAAAGCCTATGAAGGCCAAATCTTTGAAACCGAATCGGCTTACAACTACGTACAGGTGGTGCGGCAAGAAGATTGTAATTACTTGCTGTTGAACGAGGGGCAGGCGTTTCACTCTTTCTATTGTGATGACGGGCGCGTGCCGCGTGTGTCGGTGTGGAGCATCATGTTGGCAGCGCCGTATTTCAATGAATCAGTTTTGTTTGAGCCAGTACAATCGATGGGGGTGATTGGGCTGGCCGCAGGCACAATTCCTAAACAGTACACACGGGTTTATGGGCCAATTGCGATTGATGGCATTGAGTTAGACCCAGGGATTGTGCAGGCGGGACAAGATTATTTTGCGATGACGGACCCCAATTTGAATGTGATTGTGGGAGACGGCCGTTATCAACTTAACCGCCTCGACACCCGCTACGACGTGATCACCATCGATGCCTACAAAGTTCCCTACATCCCCTGGCATTTGACCACGCAAGAGTTTTTCAGCGAGGTCAAGGCCCATTTGGATGAAGATGGCGTGGTGGCAATGAATGTGGGACGTGTACCCAATGATCGCCGCCTGATTGATGCAATCACAGCTACGCTGTTGAATGTGTTCCCAACGGTTCACGCGATTGATGTACCGGGTTCGCTGAATACAATTTTGATCGCTACCGTACAGCCGACGACAGCCGACAATATTCGGGCTAATTGGGAGCAGATGGATGCAGGGGCAGACCCTTTGCTGATGGCGGCGGTGGAAACGGCCGTTAACAACCTCGTCCCCATCAGCCCCTCCGACATCATCTTTACCGACGAACGCGCCCCCGTCGAAACCATCATCGATTCCCTCGTCATTCGCTACCTGCTGCAAGAGGGAGCTGCCGGTTTACCTGGATTGGGGTAACTGCAACCGTAGGACAAAACGCTGTTTTGTCTAAACCAACCGCAGGTTGGTATAAGACAGCGTCTTGACCAACGATTAAGAAGGAGAAATTCGTGGAAAACAAAGCACTCATAACAACCATTCGTTGGATTATTGTGATATTGACGCCATTTATGCTGGGGACCGGCATTGTGCGGGCACTGATTGCCTGGGATTACCCCACATTTGAATATGCACGTATTGCGCCGGATCAGTATGGATTTTCGGCAGATGAACGGTTAGCGCTTGCGCACCAAACAATGGACTACTTGCAGCGTCCAGAATCGGCTGAGGAAACGATTTATTTGCTGGAAGAAATGGTGCTGCCTGGGAGTGGCGACCCCGTTTACAATGAACGCGAGCTTGGCCACATGATCGATGTCAAGGTGGTTGCAGATGCGTTTCGGACTGCATTTTATGTGATGGCAGTGATTGTTTTAGGTGGATACAGTGTTTTATTGGCAAACCCTGCCACACGACAAGAAGCATATCGTGCTATTTTTCATGGCGGGGTTTTTACAACTGGTATCTTAGTTGTTATTGGCTTATTGATGGCGGTGGCGTGGTCGTTTGTCTTTACCCAGTTTCACAATCTGTTTTTTGATGCGGGGACATGGGTTTTTTACTACACAGATTCTCTGATTCGCCTTTTCCCAGAACAGTTTTGGCTTGATTTTGGCATTATTTGGGCGGGATTGGTCTTTTTGGTTGGTTTGATAGATGCGGGTGTTGGGTACTGGCTGGTTCGTCGGGGAGGTTAATTATGCAATATGTGGTGATTACAGGTGTGTCTTCGGGTATTGGGTATGATGCAACACGCTTGCTGTTAGAGAATGGGTATTTTGTTTTTGGCAGCGTGCGCAAGCAAGCTGATGCAGATCGGATGCAGGCTGAGTTTGGCGATAATTTTATGCCGCTGTTGTTTGATGTGACGGATGGGGAGGGGGTGAAAACGGCCGTTTCCACCGTCAAATCCACCGTCGGAAATTCTGGTCTTACGGCGCTTGTCAACAACGCCGGTATCTCTGTCCCAGGCCCACTCATGCACCTCACGCCAGATGATTTGCGATTTCAATTAGAAGTAAATGTCGTTAGTGTCTTGTCCATCATCCAGGCGTTTTTGCCTTTATTAGGGGCCAGTAAAGATGCCACATTTGCTCCTGGACGAATCGTGAACATCAGCTCAGTTAGTGGCCAAATTGCCTATCCATTCATGGGTGCCTATGCTGCCTCCAAACATGCCCTCGAAGCCATGTCAGACTCCTTGCGTCGAGAATTAATGATATATAATATTGATGTTGTTCTCATTGAACCTGGCACGGTGCAGACCCCAATTATCAATAAGTTTGCTGATCAGGTTGCACGTTTTCAAGAGACCGATTATGCACCCGTCTTTGAGAAATTAACCGCTGCCGTTGCTGAACGTCGTTCATCTGCGATGCCTGTTGAATTGGTCAGCCAGACGGTCTGCAAAGCAATAGGCAGTCCTAAACCGAAAACACGTTACGTTTTGTCTCGAAAATGGCTGACTGGTTGGGTGCTGCCCCGGTGGTTGCCAGACCGTTGGTTCGACAAGCTTGTTGCAAAACAGCTCGGTTTTTAACACTTGTCAAGCCAAGTACAATTTATCAATTTTTTACAAAGGAGAGCTTGATGAAAGCTTCTGTAACTTTACAAGAAGGTATGCATTTTGTAGCCACAGCCGATACTGGATTCACAGTTGATTTAGATGCCAGCCCTGCGGTTGGTGGCGCAGACGGCGGATTTCGTCCGCTTGAATTGTTGGCGATGAGTCTGGTTGGTTGTACGGGTATGGATGTGATCTCAATTTTGCGTAAAATGCGTCAAGATATAATCGGGTTCAAAGTGAACTTTGATGCAGACCATGCAGACACTCATCCCAAAGTGTTTACTGAAATTCGGGTTGAATACGAAATTAAAGGGAAAAACATTGATCAGAAGATGGTGGAACGCGCAGTTGAGCTATCTGCTGAACGGTATTGTCCGGTACAAGCGATGCTAGAACAAGCTGTCCCCATCAAGCACACCTATAAAATTGTTGAATCTGAATGATGACATTTGTCGTATCCACTCATTTATATCGTCACTTCCCAAAAGTGGTCGGTTATTTGAGAATAAAAGTATATTTAGCCATTCTCCAGGTGCGAGGTAATAGCGATGTTAACCGTTAATGATTTGATGACGGTCATTCCCAATACCGTTACCGTGGATACACCGCTCCGCAATTTAATTGGGTTGATGAAGTCTCAGGGCTACCGGCAGCTTCCAGTATTAGACAAGGGTAAGCTGGTGGGTATTGTCACAGATCGGGATGTGCGTTTGGTGATGAATTCACCGGTTGTGCTTCATGGTCGTTGGCAAGATGAAGATTTATTGGACAAAGTAACGGCCGAAAGTTGTATGACGCCGAATCCTATAACAGTTGCGCCAACGACACCTGCGTTTCGTGCCGCAGAAATGTTGGGCACGTATAAGTTCGGGGCCATGCCTGTGGTGGATGAAGGTGAATTGGTTGGTATTATTACCGTAACTGATTTTCTAGAGCATTTTGTTGAGAATCACGCTGAAACAATTGTTGAGAGTGAATAAAAAAACGGCCGTTTTGGTGAAACGGCCGTTTATCATCCCAATAAAAAACCTAAATGGATTACAAATAATCCTTCAAATGATGTTGAATTGCGTAAGCCGCTGCTTCCGCCCGATTCGAAACCCCAAGCTTTGACAAAATACTGCTTACATAATTTCGGACCGTGCCTTCACTTAAATAAAGCGCCTTGGCAATCTCTCGATTCGTTTTCCCTTCTGCAATTGCACCCAACACCTGCATCTCCTGTGCAGTTAGATCTGTAAAAGCGGCCGCTTCTTCCTGTTGAATGGAGCGACGTACTTCACTGAAGACGCGTTGCGTTAAAGAAGGGTCTAAGGTGGCTTCGCCACGTGCAGCGGCTTCAACTGCTCGAATTAGCTCGCTGCTGCCGACTTGCTTTAAGACATACCCTGTAGCGCCGGCGCGAATCGCAGCAAATAACATTGCATCATCTGCAAAAGACGTTAGCATAATAACTTTCGTCTCTGGCAGCTGCATCATGATTTGCTCACATGCTTCGATGCCGCTCCCTCCGGCAAGGCGAATATCCATAAGAACAATATCCGGCTTATATTCTAGTGCTCTTTGTATAGCTTCATGCTCAGTAGCGGCTTCACCAATAACTTCAAAGCCAGCATGACGTTCGATTAAGCTTTTCAGGCCCAATCGAACTACTTCGTGATCATCAACAAGTAACATGCGCAAACGTACCATAACCATAATAGTATATCGATTTCTATTCAGTTGCACCAATCTTTATCATTAATTCATTTCCAGCTACTATATTTCATCGTCCTATCTATGTTACTAAACTAATAGTGAAAGTTTTCACACTGTTTGCATTAGCGCAAAGATCGTGTTTTCTAAGCCTGTTATTCTTGATCGGAATTGGGTTTAAGATGAAAGTACTGTTATGTTTAAACGCCTTAATTATTAGGTGGAACTTGTTGTTAATGATAGCAAGTGCTTATACAATCGCTTGAAATATGTCCCTTCTGCGACTTCAGGACATCTGTCACTAAACAAGAGGGACATTAGCTCTAGGGTGATTTTATTCTTAAAACCCAACTTATTACATCTTAGAACAGGAGGATCTGTATGAGTAGTAATGATGCGCAACCCCAAAGTAACTCAACCAGGTTGATTATTTTAGGGTTGGTAGCAGTAGCCATTGTTGTTGGTTTGACATTGACCGTGATGTCGATTACTCAGGGGGCAACCCCTGTGGAATCAGATGAACCGGTGAATGTATTGGCCGATAGCGATGATGAATGTGTGGTGTGCCATAGTAATAACACACCCGGTATTGTGAATCAGTACGGCCATAGCACGATGGCTGCTGCTGAAGTAACCTGTCGTGATTGTCATGAGGTTGATGAGGGGTATCCCGATTCTGTTGAGCATGAAGGCACTTTTGTCCTCGGCACACCCACGACGGCGATGTGTGAAGATTGTCACCAGGCTGAAGTAGCCCAGTTCAATCAAAGTCGTCATGCTTTACCAGCGTATGTTGCCTATGCTGGACAAGAAGCGTTGACAGAAGAACATTTGGAGCAATATACGGCTATTCCCGAAGGTGGCTACGTTGGCGACAAAGTGCGGGCGCGTAATTCGCTGCATGCCATTGAAGGGCCAGCGATCACCAAATTTGCTTGCGAAAGTTGTCATGACGTTGGTAAACCAGCACCTGATGGCTCCGTTGGTCAATGTAATGATTGCCATTTGCGACATGAATTTAGCCTCGAACAAGCACGCAAACCAGAAACTTGTAACGCTTGCCACATTGGTCCGGATCATCCCCAATGGGAAATCTACCAGGAATCACCACATGGTATTGCTTATGCAACCGGGGGCGACGATTGGCACTGGGAAGCAGAACCTGGCACTTTGACAACCGAGGATTTCCCAGCACCAACTTGTGCAACCTGTCACTTGAGTGGCTTTGGTTCAACGGGTACCACCCATGATGTTGGCGACCGCCTCACCTGGTACCTTGCTGCACCGATTAGCCAGCGTCGTCCAGCATGGCAAGATAATGCTGTGCGGATGCAGAGCGTTTGTGCTGAATGTCACAGCTCAGACTTTATCGACGAATTCTATGAAGGCGGCGACGCAGTTGTAGAACAGATCAATGCCTGGGTGGCTGAAAGTGATGAAATCATTGCTCCATTGAAGGAAAATGATTTGTTAACTGCGCAGCCTTTTGATGAACCCATTGATTTTG
>QQUD01000928.1 GCA_008501785.1 Chloroflexota bacterium | reverse complement strand
GGTTTGACAGAGTGCGCATCTATTTACTTTCCACCGATGAAAAATTTATGGTTGGTAAAGCTGATGTCAATATGGATGTGCCTTTTGTTGGACTTAAGCTACCCATAAAAGGGGATGCGTATTTAGAAGCATTGGGACCAGAATCTGGCCCACAAATCATGCGCCGTCAAAACAACAAACCATTTAAATACGACAAAGAACTTGGCCGTGAAAATGTAAATGAATGGGTTTATTTGCCACTTGCAATACAGCAACAGCTTCTGGGTATGTTAGTAGCTGATAACAAGTTCAGTAAACGGCCAATTCCACAGGAAGTCATAGAACCTCTATCTATTTTTTCTGCACAGGCCGCTGCGGCTATCAATCAGGCACGATTTATTGAGAATGAACAAATAAACGCAGAAAGAGCTTTACAGCGAACACGAAATCGCGAGGCAATTCGTCAAGTCTTTTCTACAATCAATTCAAAATCCTCACTTCAAGATATTTTTAAATTAGTTTGTACAGCCGTTGTAAATCTTTTCCACGTTAATCATTGTGGGCTAGTTCGTTTTTCACAAGATTTGACAGAAGGAATTGTGGTTGCCGAATATCCTAATATGGGAATGGAAAAACAATCGATCCCAGTAAAAAATGTACCTGTTGAACAGCAATTACTAACAACAAAACAAACATTTAAAACATCGAATGTAAGCAACGAACCAGGGTTACAGCCAGTTCTCCATATTTTAGCTGAACACAACATCCAATCTATTTTGATTACGCCAATTGTTGTCGAAGATAAAGTAATTGGGTCTTTCAGTCTGGATGTAATCGGCCGTTCCTATCAATTCACGGATGAAGAGGTCGATCTTTGCAAAATATTCGCCGCTCAAATAGCCATTGCTATTCAAAATGCAGAACTATTGGCAGAAGCAACAAAACAAGCCAGCCGAAGCGAAGAGAAATTGAAAAGGCTGCAAAAACTCGCTAAAGCAAGCAACAAAATTATGCAAAGCTTGGGCGATATTTCACTAACACATCGGTTACGTATTATTGCCAAACACGCGACAGAAATATTGAACGCAGAAGTATGCGGTATGTCACTTGTAAGGGCAGATGGGACACTTCAATTTGCGGCAGACTATGGATATGATGACAAAAAGCAGCTTAAACCAGGTCACCAATTTGTCATCCAAAGTGGACATGGCACTGGTTTAACCGGTCATATTGCCTACCAAGGCAAGTTGTTTAATGAGTTTGGTGCAAAATTGATAAATCACTTTGCCGTCAAAGGAGATGAAGCAAATACAGCTTCTGGCAAATGTTATTCTTTATTGGCAATCCCACTCAAAAAACAAATTGGGGCAGAACAAAAATTAGTTGGTTTACTACGCATTGAAAACAAAAAAGATAAAGATGGAAAACCGGGTCTTCACATAGGTTTTTCAGCAGAAGATGAGTCTACTTTACGCCTTTTTGCAGCGGATGTAGTTGTTGCAATAGAGAATGCTGGATTGGTTCAAAAATTGCACAAAAGAAAAGAACAGTACGCGCGGCTGGTAGGCAGTTCACCCATCGCCATCATAGCCAACGATCAGGATGGACTAATAACGGTTTTTAATAAACAAGCCGAAGAGATTTTGAAGTACAGTTGTGATGAAATCATTGGTGATCCAGTAAGAAAAGTTTTTGCTGATGCACAAGAAGCTACAATTATCGGTCAATTGGTTGATGGGCAAGGGCAACTTTCCCGTTATGAAACAATGCTACACAGCAAAGAAAAAAAACGAATACCAATCCGCCTAACAGTTATTAAATCCATAAATTCAGATGGTGAACAGACAGGCTACGTTGGCTATTTTGAAGACCTTCGTGATATCCGAGAGACAAGAGAACATCTCGATCTTATTTTATCTGCCACCCAACTTCTGACGCAGGCAAAAAGTCTCCATAAAGGATTACAGCGCCTGGCTGAAATGATGGTTACTTATTGGGAATCATCATTTTGTCGTATTTTTTTGTTGGATCCGACAGAGACTTATCTGGAAATTGCTGCCGCCTATCCAGCCAAGCAAATGGGGCATGGGCAATCCTGGCATCCAGGTGTCGGTGAAATCATAAAGATTGATGAGTGGCCTCGTTTAGATGAATTGCTACGCAAATGGGATTCCAATATTATAAAGTTGACTTCCCAAAACGGCCGTTTCATTCTACAAAAATGGTCCCAAAAGTTAAACCTTGAACAAGAAATTCAATCACTATTGGTATTGCCCATGCGCACGCATGATAACAGGGTGGTTGGCCTCTTTGATCTGGGCGAGTTGCGCCCCTGGGAAATAGCACAAATCTCTAAAGAACAGCAGAAATTAGCCGAAGCTATTGGCAAACAAACAGCCGCATTGATTGATCGCTTCCGCCTTCACGAAACAACAAAACAAGCAAAAGAGAGCTTACGTGCATCGTATGAGGCTAGTAATGCGCTCGTATCTTCCAGAGAACCAGATGCTATATGGCAAGGAATCATGGAGCAGGCACGAAAAGTTGCCCAGTCACGAGACATTCGTGTTGTTCTTGTTGATCTAACAACCCTAAACAGGGAGGTTGTTTTTAAAACTGAATCAATTGACTTAAAAGATAAGGAATTGATACGTCCTGACGGCTTATCGGTGGAAATAGTAAAAACTGGTAGACCAGAAGTAATTCCCAATGTATTAAATGCAGTTGACCGGATTAACCCTTCATTTGTTAATAGAAATATAAAAGCCGCATTGGGGCTGCCAATTTCCCTTGAAGGAAATCGGATCGGTGTTATGTGGCTATATTATGGTGAACCTCACTATTTTTCTGAGCAAGAGGTTGAAGCATTGCAACTTTATGTGAATCAAGCGGCGATTGCATACGAAAATGCTCGTCGTTTCACCGAGCTAGAACAAATGCGAAAGGTTGTGGAAACGATTGCCGGAGCGGACACAGTCGATGGCGTATTGCAACATATTTTATCCGGGACTCGCAAGCTACTTCAAGCAGAGTCTGCTGCTATTTGGGCCTACGATAACGATTTGTCTAAATTTATCTTAGAAGATTCGGTTAGTGATGGCATTTCACCTTCTGTATGGCGCGCGTTTTTACAAATAGAACCTCATACGAATGGTATTGTGAATGCGGTGATGCTGTCTGGATGGCATGGGATTGAGGATACAACGAAATCGCAATATGCTGCTATCCTACGTGATGACACACGAATACGATTGAATAATATTGGTGTGCAAAGTTTTCAAGGCATAGCCTTGTGTGTCGGTGAAGAAAAACTGGGGGTTCTTTTTGCAAATTACAAGCGCATTCGTCACTTTAGTGAAAAGGATCAAGAAAAAGCACGGTCATTTGCCAATCATGCGGCGCTCTCTCTGAAAAAAGCCCAGCTTTGGGAACGCATTACAAAAGTGTATCAAACAACCTCAATTGTTGCCGGTGTCAGCACGTTGGCAAGGTTAGAAGATACTTTGCACTCGGTTGTAAAAGGGATGAAAGATGCGTTAGGTTGTGATGTTGTCACCTTACATATCTATGGACAAAATCGACAAAAAACGATCTTTCCATTTACACATGTCGGCCTCAATCACCCTGATAAAATTCCTGCTCCACCACCAACCGGTATGCCGCCGTTGATCGAACAAATATTGCAACAAGACGACCAGCAATGGTTTGTTGAAGATAATAAAGTTGACGCTACGCCAGGAAACGGCCGTTTCACCCGTGACGAGAATATCCGCTCCTGGGTAGCAACACGCCTGCAAATGGGAGATGAAATCGTTGGTGTTGTGTTTACAAGTTACCGGTCAAAACGCCGCTTCACAAAAGATGAATTAGAAAATGTCAAATTATTCGCCAACCAGGCTGCCGTAGCCATTCACAACGCCCAACTCTACGAAAAAATTCAACGACATTCATCTGCGCTTGAAGCGCTGCACGAAGCCGGTCAGGCAATTACCAGCACTTTTAATAGAGATAAGATTTTGAGGCGGATTGTAGAACAGGTGTGGCATCTGGTTAGTTATGGGAACCGGCAAATTAACTATGCCAGTATTTGGCTGATTCAGGAAAAGCCCGAAGCAAAAAAAGCAAGGCTCGTCGCAGCTTATCCACCAGATGAAATGACGACAACCTTAGACGTGCTGGGTGATGAAATCGATTGGGTGCTTGGCAAAGACGGCCGTTCTGGCATCATGGGGCGCGTGCTAAAAACAGGCAAGTCAGAAATAGTTGAAGATGTCACACAAGACCCTGATTACCTCGCCTCTCATAAAGAAACCTTATCAGAACTGGCAGTTCCAATTAAACTAGAACACGGATATATGGGGGTCATTGGTGTTCTCAATGTTCAACATTCAGACTACAGTGCTTTTGATGAAGAAGATCAACAAGCGTTACAAGCATTAGCAGCTCAAGCAGCTATCGCTTTAGAAAATTCTCGCCTTTATAGCGATGTGCAAAAGCGTGCCACCATTCTAGAAGCACTCGACAAAGCCGTTCACGCTGTAACAAGCACCCTTAATCTCAACGAGACACTCGGTGCGATTGCAAAACAAGCCGGAAAGTTAACGGGAGCAACCGGAAAAGAAGCAAGTTTCAGCCATCTTGCATTGTTAGATGGAAAAACCCTCTCATTTGAAGCAACCTACCCCCCATATCATTTATCTGGATTAAAAGAAAAAGTAGGCGACATCAATATAAGCGAAAAAAATGGCCCCATTGGCATTTCAGGTCGGGCAGTCAAAACTGGGCAACCTATATTAGTACCTGATGTTACAAAAAGCAGCGATTATATTAAATACGATTCGCAAACACGATCTGAGCTGGCCGTGCCGATCAAATCAGAAAAACGAATTATTGGCGCAATCAACGTAGAATATCCTGAAATTGATGCCTTTGACGATCAGGATGTACACGCACTTATGACCCTGGCCGAACATGCTGCTATTGCCATTCAAAACGCCCAACTTTACAAATGGTTAAATACAGTTGCCCGAATTAGCAGCAAGGCAGCAACCAGTCTCGACATCTCCCCTCTCTTGCGTACCGTCTGTGCATGGTTAGAGCAAGATGCACGCGCAAATGCCATCGCTAGTGTAAGGCTCTATGAGCCAAAAAATAATCGGCTTATTTTTGACCCCAATTGGCATCGATCATTATTCGAAACTATCGACATAGAAGAAGAAGAGGGAAGAACCAGCCAACTAATAGGTGTTGGTATTTGTGGATGGGTAGCCCAACATAAACAAGCAATCATCGTTGGTGACGTAACCGCACCCAATGCCCACCCCAAAGCACTGCGTTTAGTTTCAAGCACGCGTTCTGAACTTTGTGTTCCCATTTTATATGGAGAGGAACGAGAACTTATTGGCGTTTTGCACATGCAAAGTCCAGAAGTTAATGCTTTTGCTGAAAGCGATCAAAGATTTCTGGAAACATTAGCAGATCAGCTAGCCGTCGCTATTCGGAAAGCTCAAGATTATGAAAAGTTAGAAAATACATATGAAGAGTTAGAAAATACAAAGGGTTTAGTTGGCAGCAGCACAGCATTAGCCTGGATGGGGATGGCAAGCAACACATGGCGTCATAGCATTGAGGGAGACGCCCTCAGTATTCGATTTAATATTGAATTATTACAGAGTAGAGCCAACCTATTTATTTCAGACCCTACTTCCCTTGCTGAAGTCAAGAAAAGATTGGAAAAAGTCCATGAATTAGCCAACAAAATATTAGCCAGGCCTATTACCCCGCCGTTAGGATCAGAAGAAGGGGTTGAAGAGGTAATTGTCAATGATTTCCTCACAGAACGCATTAGTCAATTGTGGAAAAATGAACCTTATAATTCAATTGACTACCCTGTTTTTGGACTTGAAAGCACAAACAAAGTTACAGTAACGATTAGCCCAGAATGGTTAAGGCGAGCTTTTGATCTTGTCATAGACAATGCGGTTAAGGTAATGAAAGAGCAACCCAAAAAGCAATTGTCTATAAACACAACCATAAATGTAAATAACAAGATTTCTATTTTGATTAAAGACAGTGGGGGTGGTATTCCATTAGACATCAAAGATAAATTATTAAAAGAACGGATTGAAGGAAGTGACGGCATGGGGATGGGGATGCTCATGGTACAAGCAATTATTCAAGCTTATAGTGGGGAGGTGACTATCTATGAAACAGGCCTGAAAGGCACAACAATAGCCATAACATTACCGAAAACATCATAATTCAAGGGGTACGATCGTGACTAAACAAATCATTATCATCAGCAATCAACTAGAATCACCCTGGTTGGCAACGGCAATAGATGCGTTACAATCGTTTGGAGTCTCTCATGTTTTTTCAGAAGAAAATATTTTCAATCAAAGCAGTGTCAAACTATGCGATTTGATTCTTATTGATGCCAGCAGTATTAATAAAGATTTGGTTGAAATGATTAAACAATTGTGTCGTAACTATTACAAAAAACCAATTGTTGTAATGACGAACTCGCCGACATGGCGACGCGCTAAGGAGGTTATTTTGGCTGGTGCTGTTGAATATACACGCCGCACATTTGATAGGAAAAAGATAGTTGAACTCTGCGAAAATGCGATAAAAAGGTATCCTATAACAACGCCCTGTCAAGATAAGTAATACCAATTGCAGTTTATCACAATGATTGATGTAAAAGAGAACAATAAAAATAAGGTTTCCATTCTGTTAGCCGATAATAATGAAGAGTTTCGGGAATCTTTTGCTGAAGTGTTGGAATCTAAAGATTACGACATTACCCAAGCAACGAATCCGCAACAAGCAAAAGAACTTCTGGAAACAGGATTATTTCAACTCGCGATTTTAGATTTACGTTTAATAGATGATACGGACAAACAGGATAAAAGCGGTTTAGAAATAGCAAAACGGGTGATGCGATCTGTCCCCAAACTGATTATGACTACCTATCCAACGGTGCAAGATGCAGTTGAGGCTTTACGACCAGATTTTCATGACTTACCTCCGGCCGTTGACTATTGTGCCAAACAGGATGAAACAAAAGAAATTATAGCGGCAATTGATAATATTTTGGCGAGATATGTGGATAGCGAACAACCACAATCAATAAACTTAAAGCAACTGCGTCACATGATTAATGATAGCTTTAATGAAGGTGAATTACGTACCTTGTTTTTTGATCTTGATGTGCCTTATGATAGCGTTAACGGGGAAAACA
>QQUD01000574.1 GCA_008501785.1 Chloroflexota bacterium | reverse complement strand
TGATAGGGGTACTGTTTCACAAATATCTGTTTCGGCCGTTGGGCAGTGCAAATCCGCTGGTGATGTTGATCACCTCTGTGGGGCTGGCCTTTATTTTGCGCAACGCACTCCTGTTCATCTGGGGACCCGAGCCGAAAAAGTTTTTGCTGCCATCACAACAAGGGCTGCACCTGGGGCCATTCATCATCACACCCATCCAACTGCTCATTGTGGGGCTGGCGTTGGTCATTATGGTTGCTATTTACCTGATGTTAACTTACACCAGCCTGGGGCAGGCGATTCGTGGAACGGCCGATAATCCCAATTTAGCCCGTATTCGCGGCATCAACACCGAAAACGTGACCAGTTGGGTCTGGTTTTACAGCTACGTGCTGTCTGGCTTGGCAGGTGTGATGGTCGGTGTTGTCACTGTACTAAATCCAAGCATGGGAATTCACCTGCTGCTTGTTCTGTTTGCCTCCGTCATCATGGGCGGCATTGGCAACCCATACGGCGCTGTTGTGGCTGCCATGATTATTGGCATCACGATGGAAGTGGCCCCAGCGGTTCCCGTTTTGGCTCCTTACAAAGTTGTTGTTGCTTACCTGTTGATGATTTTGGTCATTCTATTCCGGCCAAAGGGCTTATTCGCAAAGTGAGGTACCGATGTTATCTTTTCTCATTTCCATCGCCATCATCGTCATCATCTATTCGCTGCTGACTTTGGCAATGAATATTCGCTGGGGATTTACCGGCATGTTGGACTTTGGGATTGTTGGCTTTTTTGCAATTGGGGCTTATACCGATGCAATCTTGACAACACCCCCCAGTGAAGCCAGTGTGTTTGGTGAAGTGTCTGTGATTGGGTATGGCGTTCCTATTTGGGGCGGCTTTTTAGCGGCAATTGTGGTTTCGGCCGTTTTAGCATTCATTATTGGCATTCCATCGCTGCGCTTACGTGGCGATTATCTGGCAATCACCACCATCGGATTGGCAGAAGTGATTCGATTTATTCTTGTCAACGAACGTTGGTTGACGCGTGGCGTGCAGGGCATTCGCAATATTCCACAGCCGTTTAGCGAAAGCTTCCCGGCCAATCACAAAATGCTCTACTTCTTCGCGCTAATTCTCATTGTTGGGGTTTTCTACTTCATCGCGTACCGGCTGCGCATTTCTCCATTGGGTCGCGTATTTCGTGGCATCCGTGAAGATGAAGTGGTGACGGCATCGCTTGGTAAATGGATTTTTAGCAATCAGATGTTGGCCTTTGTGATTGGGGCGGCGATTGCTGGTGCGGCTGGCAGCCTGTGGGCGCATTTTGCCGGGTCTATTCAGCCAAACGACTTTCAAAGTGATGTGACCTTCTTGATTTGGGTCTGCCTGATCATTGGCGGCAGTGGCAATAATTTAGGGTCATTTTTGGGAACGGTGCTGGTGATTGGATTGTTTCAGCAGGCAACTCGCTTCTTGCCAGCTATCCCAGGGCATCCACAGTGGATTCCGGCGATTCGTTTGATGCTGGTTGGCCTGCTGTTGGTGATTACGCTGCGGGTGCGGCCCCAAGGGTTGTTCCCAGAAAAAGCGCTCAATGTGGAACGGTTGATTGTGGGCAAACAGGATGCGGAAATCCCCGCTGTGCCTGCTGAAAACACGTAGAGGACACTGCTTATGTTTAACAACAATCATAAATGGGTATACCTTTTTAACGAAGGCCAAGCTGAGATGAAGGCGCTGCTGGGGGGCAAGGGTGCAAATGTCGCGGAAATGACGCGGGTTGGCATTCCGGTTCCGCCTGGTTTTACGATTACGACGGAAGCTTGCAATGCTTATATTGCGCATAAAGGTGAATTTCCAAAAGGGCTGTGGACACAATCGCAAACGGCTTTAAAGGAACTTGAAAAACAAACGGGCAAAACGTTTGGCAATCAACAAAATCCGCTGTTGGTGTCGGTGCGCTCGGGTGCTGCCATTTCGATGCCGGGGATGATGGACACGGTGTTGAATTTGGGTCTGAATGACGCAACGGTGGCAGGGTTGGCCCAACTCACCAATAATCGGCGCTTTGCGCTGGATGCGTACCGGCGTTTTATTGGCATGTTTGCGCATATTGTGATGCGGGTTGATGGCTCGAAGTTTGAGCGGGTGCTGGAACGTTTCAAGGCGCAAACGCAAGGCGGACGGGATACGGACCTGACGGAATCGCATCTGGAAGCGATTATCGAAGCGTTTAAACGGATTGTTGCTGCAGATGGGTGCGGGGATGAGTTTCCGCAGGACCCGTTTGAGCAGTTGCAGATGGCTGTTGCGGCCGTTTTTGATTCGTGGAACCGGCGACGAGCGGTTGAATACCGGCGTGTGCATCGGATTTCGGATGATTTGGGAACGGCCGTTAACGTCCAGTCCATGGTTTTTGGCAATTTGGGCTGGGATTGTGGTACGGGGGTCGCGTTTACCCGTAACCCATCTACGGGTGAAAAGAAAATCTTTGGTGAGTACCTGTTGAATGCGCAGGGTGAAGATGTGGTGGCTGGTATTCGCACCCCCAAACCAATCTCTGAAATGGCGGATGAACTGCCAGAAATGTATGAACAATTTTTGGCAATCACGCAGCAGCTTGAATCCCACTACGAGGATATGCAGGACATTGAATTTACGATTGAGCAGGGCAAGCTGTGGCTGCTGCAAACGCGCACGGGCAAGCGCACTGGCGCAGCGGCGGTGCGGATTGCGGTGGAGATGGAGCAGGAGGGGGTGATAGGGAGGGAAACGGCCGTTATGCGTATCGATCCCAACCAACTCGACCAACTGCTGCACCCAACCGTTGATCCAGAAGCTGAAACGACCTTGTTGGCAACCGGATTACCAGCCAGCCCTGGCGCAGCTGCCGGACGCGTTGTGTTAGAACCAGATGATGCCGTCGAATGTGCGGCCAATGGGGATCCTGTGATCCTGGTGCGACAAGAAACCAGCCCAGACGACTTTCACGGCATGGTCGCTGCCGAAGCGATTCTCACCGCACGGGGTGGCATGACCTCTCATGCCGCAGTGGTCGCACGCGGCATGGGCAAACCATGCATTGTCGGCGCAGACGACATCGACATTAGCTACGACGAAGGATTGTTTTATGTGGATGGTCGCGAAGTGCGCCGAGGTGAGTGGATCACCTTGGATGGATCAACCGGCAGCGTTTTGTTGGGCAAAGTTCCTACCATTCAGCCCGAGCTGGGAGAAGAATTCCAGGTGTTGATGGGCTGGTCTGATGACATCCGTCGTTTGAAAGTGCGTGCCAATGCCGACACCGGCCCTGATGCCACCACAGCCCGCAGCTTTGGCGCTGAAGGCATTGGCCTCTGCCGCACCGAGCACATGTTTTTCGGCGATGAGCGGCTGGCCATCATGCGCGAAATGATTTTGTCCGAAGACCTGGCAAGTCGCAAAGCAGCCCTGGATCGGCTGTTACCCATTCAACGACAGGACTTTGTTGATATTTTTCAGGCGATGGATGGCCTGCCGGTCACGATTCGTTTGTTAGACCCGCCGCTGCACGAGTTTTTACCAAATTTCGATGAACTGCAAGCCGCACTGTACGAGCTAAAACTAAACATGCAGCAGGCCAGCAGCTTTGCTCAGGTTGATCAAATCTTGCGAGAAATCTACGAAAAAGAACATCTGCTGCGACGCATTGAGCAACTGCGTGAGTCCAACCCCATGTTGGGACATCGCGGCTGTCGGTTGGGGATGGTTTATCCAGAAGTGACCGAAATGCAGGCCCGCGCCATATTTGAAGCTGCTTGCGAGGTGACCAGCCAGGGCATCAACGTTTGTCCCGAAGTGATGATTCCGCTGGTTTCAGTCGAGTCAGAACTGGTGCATCAACGCCAAGTTGTGGCACGTGTTGCCGAATCTGTTTTAGGTGCTTATGGCATGACGTTGGCCTACAGCATTGGCACGATGATTGAACTGCCTCGCGCCGCCCTGACCGCTGACAAGATTGCTAAACATGCAGACTTTTTCAGCTTTGGCACCAACGATCTGACGCAAACGACGTTTGGCCTGAGCCGAGACGATAGCAGCCCCTTCCTTTCCCATTACATCAAGGGGAAACACCTCGCCGACGATCCTTTCCAGGTGTTGGACCAGAGTGGTGTAGGGCAGCTTGTGCAAATTGGCATCGAACGAGGTAGACAAACGAAAGAATCACTGAAAATCGGCATTTGCGGTGAGCATGGCGGTGAGCCGCGCAGTATTGCATTTTGCCATCGCAACGCGCTCGATTATGTGAGCTGTTCGCCATTTCGGGTGCCGATTGCACGATTGGCAGCGGCGCAGGCGACGTTGCAAGAGAAGTGATTGGGAGATTGTGAGATTAGAGACGGTTAGCAAATCGTAGCACGATTTGCCAAATCGCATATCGAATTAGCAATTCGATTTACAAAGAGGAGGTAGGCTGATGGCCTTACTGAACGTACAAAATGTGACAAAAGCATTTGGCGGCCTGTTGGCCGTTGATGATGCAACATTAGCGGTAGAGGAAGGGAGCATTACCGGCTTGATTGGTCCCAATGGGGCGGGCAAGACGACGATGTTTAATGTTTTGTCTGGTTATTACACACCCACGGATGGTGAAATTACATTTGCGGGCGAATCGATTGGGGGATTGCCTGCGCATCAAATTTGCCGCAAAGGGCTGGTTCGCACGTTTCAATTGGCGCGTGGATTGAACCAGATGACGGTGTTGGAAAATATGATGTTGGCGGCCCCTGCGCAGAGTGGCGAACAGTTGGTACAGGCGCTTTTTCGCAGCAAAAAAATGTTGGCTCAAGAACGGGAGAATTATGATTATGCCGTTCATTTGCTGCATACGTTAGGATTACACGACAAGCGCAATGAGCTGGCGGGCAGCTTGAGTGGGGGTCAGCGAAAAATGTTGGAAGTGGGGCGTGCGCTCATGTCTCGCCCTCGTTTGCTGCTGCTCGATGAACCGGCGGCCGGTGCATCATCAGAAGAAACGAAACAGCTAATGGCATATCTGATGCGTGTCCGCGATGAAGGGATGACATTGTTTATTGTGGAACACAAGATGGATGTGATTATGCCGTTGTGTGACATGATTGTGGTGATGAACTTTGGTCGAATTTTGACAGCGGGAACTCCGGCGCAAATTCAAAAAGATCAACAGGTGATTGCTGCTTATTTAGGCACAGAACTTGCGGAGGTTTAGATGTTAAAGTTAGAAAATATTTCTGCCGGTTATGGTTTTTTACAGGTGTTAACCGACATCAGCTTGCATGTGGATAAGGGTGAATTTGTGACGGTGATTGGGCCCAATGGCGCAGGGAAATCGACACTGATGGAGACGATCTTCAACCTGACGACGCTGCATAGCGGTAAGCTGCTCTATGAAAATGAGGAGATTAGCGGCCTCGATCCGTCTAAATTGACGCCAAGGGGGATTGCTTATGTGCCACAAGAGCACAATATTTTTCCGACGTTGACGGTGATGGAAAATTTGGTGCTGGGTGCGTTTCATAATCGTGGCAGACAAGAGCAGAATTTGGTGGAGGTGTTTGCGCGTTTTCCTCGACTGGAGGAGCGGCAGCAGCAAAAAGGTGGCACGCTGTCTGGTGGTGAGCGGCAGATGTTGGCGGTGAGCTGTGCGTTGATGAGTGAGCCGATGCTGCTGCTGTTGGATGAGCCTAGTGGTGGTCTGGCCCCGCTGATTGTGGCTGAATTGTTTGAAAAGATTGCGGGAATTCAAAAGGAAGAGGATGTGGCTATTTTGCTGGTCGAGCAAAATGCACAAAAGGCGCTGCAATATGCAGAACGTGGTTATGTACTGCAAAGTGGCAAGATTCAGCTTGAAGGCTCGGCTGATGAGCTTTTGGGAAATACGGCCGTTATCGAATCCTATCTAGGTGTATAAAAGGAGATTTTTATGTTCAAACGCATTATTCTTGCTTATGATGGCTCGGCAACAAGCAAGCTGGCCTTGAACCTTTTGCTGACATCGCTTAAGCCGGGGTATGATTCTGAAATTTACGTAACGTCTGTTTTTTCACATATACCCGACTATTTGAGCTTTGATGACGCAAGTTATGAAGAATTGGTGGCCAAGGCGACCGTTCACACGCAACATATTGCTGATGAAGCCGTGGCAACATTGAATGAAGCAGGTTACACGGCGGTCGAAACCGAGGTGTTAGATGGGCCTGCTTATAAAGCGATCTTGTCTGTTTCGGAAGCGCGGGAAGCCGATTTGATTCTGATGGGATCCCGTGGATTGAGTGATTTATCGGGCATGTTATTGGGCAGTACCAGCCATCGCGTGGTGCGTAGGGCGACGTGTCCGGTGTTGATTGCTCGGTAATCTTGTGGCTCACGAATATTAGAGAATTCATACGAATATGGAGGAATATGGATATTTCGATTCTTTTAGCGGTATTCCTTCATATTCGTATGAAAATTGATTTTTAAATGACATTTGAATGACGACTGAGACGCAATCTAAAGAAAGTCAATCTGGTTTAGCTCCGTGGAACGAGGCGGCATTGCCTGCTCCTCCTCGGATGCATCGTTTGAATATTCTGGCTGTGGTTGGCCCTGGTGTTATTTTGCTGGGGGTTTCTATTGGCAGCGGGGAATGGCTGCTGGGTCCTGCGGCATTTATCCAATATGGATTGTCGCTGCTTTGGGTGACGACGATTGCCGTGGGGCTGCAAGTTGTGCTCAACACAGAACTGATTCGATACACTCTGTACACGGGGGAACCGGCTTTAACTGGGTTTTTGCGGACGCGGCCGAATGCTGGATTTTGGTCTGGATTTTATGCGCTGCTCTGGTTTTTGCAGGTGGGCTGGCCGGGATGGGCTGGCGCGGCGGCGAGTGCGATTTACTTTTTGTTTTTTGGGCAGTTGGCAGGGGAACGAAACGAACAAACAGTTTATTTGATTGGGGTTGCGACCTTTCTGGTCTGTGTCATTACTTTGTTGATTAGCCAGCATATTGAACGCACGCTGGAAGTGTTTAACTGGATTTTGCTCTTTTTTATCTTTAGTGGCCTGCTCATTTTGGGGATTATGTTTGTGAGTCCGCAAACTTGGCTGGCTGGTGCGGTTGGTTTTGTGGGATTTGACGTGCAGTCGAACTCGTTTGTTTTGCTGCCTGAAGGGGCTGATTGGCAGCTTATTGCGGCGTTTGCCGTCTATTCTGGTGCAGGTGGCGTGGTTAATTTGACGGTGTTGAACTGGA
>QQUD01000734.1 GCA_008501785.1 Chloroflexota bacterium | reverse complement strand
GATGCGCATTATGGGTGAATTTGTAGAAGGGTTTGAATCACTGGCAGAATTGGGACCAGCCGTAACAATTTTTGGCTCGGCACGGACAAAGCCGGGAGAGGCGCAGTATGAAACGGCCGTTTCCGTCGCCAAACTCCTCGGCGAAGCAGGCTACACCATCATCACCGGCGGCGGTCCTGGCATCATGAGAGCGGGCAACCAGGGAGCCAAAGCCGGGAATGCCGTTTCCGTCGGTTTAAACATCGAACTTCCATTTGAGCAAAATCTCAACCCCTACATCGATCTCTCCGTAGATTTTCGCTACTTCTTTGCGCGCAAAACAATGCTCGTCAAATATGCCCAAGCTTTTGTCATTTTACCGGGCGGCTTTGGCACAATGGATGAGTTGTTTGAGGCGCTCACGCTCATTCAAACTGGCAAGGTGCAAAACTTCCCCGTTGTGCTGGTTGGCAAATCATATTGGAGCGGCCTTATTGAATGGCTGCGCAACACCATGCTGCCCGAAGGTAAAATATCAGCCCCCGACCTGGACCTCATCTACTTAACCGATGATCCGGCCGACGTGCGTGATCACATCATTCGCTGCCACAAAGATGCAACCGTACTGGCTGATTCCGAAACGGGTGCGCGAGAAGCTGTCCAAGCTGTTTTTGCGCCAAAATAGACCATTTTCCTAAATTTTAACGGCAGTTCAATGGGCATTTTACCCAGCCATCGTTTACAATCAAATTCATTGATTTGATAACAAATTCAAATGGCTAAATTTCAGCACAATACAACTTCCCCCTGTCATTTCGAGGTCCTCCGAGAAATCTCTCCGGTCAGCATTGTCACAGAGGCAGGGATTCCTCAACAGACTTCGGAATGACAAATGCAAGGTGTTTTAAAAATTATCATGACGCCAGAAAAAATTGATCGATACGAAATTAAAGGTGAAATTGGACGTGGGGGCATGGCCTCTGTTTATGAAGCATACGACCCTCGTTTTGAGCGCAACGTTGCTGTCAAAGTGCTGCCCCGTGAATTTATGCACGACCCTGAGTTCCGCGCTCGGTTTGCGCGTGAAGCCAAGGTGATTGCTGGCTTAGAGCATCCAGCGATTGTGCCCGTGTATGATTTTGGCGAAGATAACGGGCAACCCTACCTCGTGATGCGTATCATGCGCGGTGGCTCGCTGCTAGATCGCCTCCAGCAAAGCCCAATTCCCATTGAAGAAACAGCCCAAATCCTGAAACGGCTCGGCTCGGCCCTAGACCGTGCCCACAGCCAGGGCATTATCCATCGAGACATGAAACCCAGCAATGTGCTGTTTGATGAGTATGGCGATGCCTATCTGGCTGACTTTGGCATTGTGCGCGTGGCAGCTTCAGATGATGCACTCACCGCCAGCGGCAGCCTGATGGGGACACCCACCTACATGAGTCCTGAACAAGTGTATGGAGATAAGGAGCTAGACGGCCGTTCCGACATCTATGCCCTCGGTGTCATCCTTTTCCAAATGCTCACCGGCACAGTCCCCTATGAAGCCGATACACCCGCCCGGATGATGATGAAACACGTCATGGACCCTGTGCCCCAAATTAAGCAAGTGCGTCCTGATTTATCAGACGATTTTGAAGAAGTGATCCACAAATCAATGGCGAAAGAGCGAAATGAACGGTACCCATCTGCCAAAGACCTCTCTTCAGCACTCACTGCCATCACCCAAAAAACTAAAAACAGCGATCTAGAGGCAGAACTTCGGGCCATGCAAGTTAATTTACAACCTCCTGAACCAGAAGAATCAACGACGGAGATCGAGTCACCAACAGTCCAACAAGTGAGTACGCCAACCGAGCCTGAAATACCTGAAATTCCTGAAATAGTAGAAGACCTGGATGAATTACCAAAGCAACAAGCAACCCCTGACGACTCCTTTACAGAAGCAGCCCCGGTCATCGAATCTACTGGAGAGGATCGCGTAAAAATCCCGTTGTGGATTTGGGCTGCTGTTGCGATGCTTGTGATTGTCTGCATCGTTGGCATTTCTGGCACTGCCTGGTTTATTAATCGCGGGGGGTTTGCCGCACTGGTACCCGCCACTGATACGCCTGCGGCTGCGCGTGCCGAAACAGCCCCAACAGATACACCTGAACCAACCGATGAGCCAACCCTTGAACCAACAACTGCACCATCCGAAACTCCGATGCCTGAAACAGATACGGCGACGCCAGAAACGGCCGTTTCCGACCTGGAAGCAACACGCACCAGTTTAGAAGCAACCCGCCTCGCCCAAACTGAAGAAGATTCAGCAGCTGAAGAAGATTCAGCAGCTGAAGAAGATTCAGCAAATGATGAAACAGTCAGCATTGAAGAAACACGTGCTGCTTTAGCAGAATTACGGGAAGCAACTGCTGTAGAAACGGCTGTTGCCCCTCACTTCAAAGCACTATTTGGACCGGAATCTGGTGAATTAGCCCACACAACCGACAATATTATTCAATCCACCTACGCAGATGTCATCTTGCAAAACTTCTATTTAGAAACAACGTTCGACAACCCCTATGCCACCAGCACAGGCAGTTGGGACTTTGGCATCACGTTCCGTCAGGTTGCCATCAACGACGAACTGCGGCTGGTGGTTCGTTCAGATGGGTCTTGGAATTTAAATGATCGCTTCGATACCGAAGACACGTTTATTCAAGAAGGCGATGTGAGTGGTTTGTTGGAATTGGATAAAAACGGCCGTAATTCCCTCCAACTCATCGCCGTTGATAACATTGGGTACTTCTTCCTCAATGACGAATTTGTAGAAACGCTCGACTTAAGCGGACACATTGAAAGCGGTGATATCGCTATAGGCACCGGATTTTATACCAGCGATACCCAAGATGGAGCCAGCACTGGTTATGATAGCTACGGCGTTTGGGATTTAGAAATGATTTTTGGCCCTGAAAGTGGCGAACTGGAACATGTAGACGATGGGTTCATCATCAACACCTATGCCGAGGATGCCAATGCAGCCGATTTCATCGTGCGTGCTGTTTTTACCAACCCATTTGACCGTGACGAAAATAGTTGGGACTATGGATTCAGCTTCCGCGACATAGAGGTTGATGATCAATATTGGTTAATTGTCACCTCTGATGAAGATTGGCAGCTCGTCAACCGCACTGAAGAAGATGATTTTTATCTGATGGAAGAACTGCTCGACAATCTGAACATCACCGCAGGCGAAACAAATGAATTAATCTTGATTGCCCAAAACCAAATCGGCTACTTCTTCGTCAATGGCGACTTCATTAGTTCCCTAGACCTCTCTGTACGGCTAGATGCTGGCGATTTCTCGGTTTCTACATCCTTCTACACGGGTAATGAACTGGTTGGTGAAAGCACCGTCTACGAAGCATTTACAATTTATGAACTCCCCTAAACAGAATCACGAATTTAACGAATGGACGAATGACACGAATAAGAAAATATCATAATCATTTCTTATTCGTCTTATTCATTTATTCGTTAAATTCGTGATTCTGAGTTGGTTTGGTGAAAAAGCCAATCGCAATCAGCAGCAACCCAACCCCCAGCATAGCGCCTGCTTGTAAATAGACACGGCTGCGCCACATTTCGGTAACTGAGGACACAACTGAGCGTGCCAATTCACGCATTGAAGAAGCAAGTGCGTCAATTTGTGTGGGAATGATGATGGTTTCGGCTATTAGCGCCGCAAATCCGGGTAGAATGAGGGTGAGGAAGAAGACGAGAACGGCCGTTACCCCCAAAGGCCAACCCCACCAATGCCCAAGCTCAGACACCGACCGCACCGCCAACACCGCAATCAGCAACAAACTCATCACTGGCAGCAGCCACAAAACCCACCCCCAGCGCTGCGCCAGCAAAAAGAGTCGCCGCACCTGGGTAATCTGCTGTCTGGCTGCCTCCGCTTCAGGTGTGTCCGTGCCAATCACCTCAGATAATGGTACTTGAATCACACCAGCCCGTGCTGTCAACTGCGGGTTTTCGTCTAATGCCTCTACAAATTGCGCATGAGCCTCTTGCACAACCAACTCCCTCGAAATTTCAGGTGGCAAACAAGAAGGAATCGTGATTGACCCACCGTTCAACAATTCATTGAGATCAAGCGGCTCAGCACAGGCCGGAATACCCTGTACGACCGTTGCCACCAACCGTTTGCCCGCCGGTCCTTTGAGCTGCTCAATCACAGGGGATGTGTCAACCGTGACGGAGGCATCGTCCAGATTGCCAGTTTCAAGCACGTCATAGAGGGTGTTAACGGCCGTTTCCGCCTGCGCATCCACCCACCCCGGTGGCAGCAATTCATCCACTACACCTGTCAACATTGATTCGTCAATCTCGACCCCCTCCAGGCCGCTCTGCGCCGCCTGCACCGCCATCGCATTTGCAATCACACGCGGAGCCGCAGCGGTAATCACCTCATCCAACCCAGACAACGCTTCCAGCATCGCCTCCCGGTCCGTCACAATCCCCAACAGCGGCCACACAATCACCGCAACAGCCGCCGTCAAAATGAAGAAAACCGCCACAATACCCGCTAAAATTTGTAAACATCCACGCATAGTTTGACTCCACTTTTCGTGATCTGTATTTGGCTAATCGCTAACTGCTAACAGCTTCTTTTGCTAATTCCATCAAAAACCACTTATCCGCTTCAGACAAAACGGCCGTTTCCAACATCTCCGGTCTGCGTTCCCAGGTGCGGCGCAAAGCTTGTTCACGATGCCAGCGGGCAATATTGGCGGCATGACCCGAGCGCAGCACATCCGGCACAACCCATTCGCGGAACTGGGCAGGTTTGGTGTAGTGCGGGCCTTCCAACAAGCCAGACGCATGGCTGTCGGTTTCCGCTGCGCCTTCTGCACCCAATGCACCGGGCAGCAGCCGCGCCACCGCGTCCACAATCACCATCGCTGCCAGTTCGCCGCCCGTCAGCACGTAATCGCCAATCGAAATCTCATCTGTCACCAAATGCTGGCGCACACGCTCATCGACCCCTTCGTACCGGCCACAGAGCAGCACGAACTGATCATGTTGAGAGAGTTCTTGGGCGATGGATTGGGAAAACGGCCGTCCCTGCGGCGAAAGTAAGATAATGGGAATATCCCCCCTCTCATCCCCCTTCTGCGCCTCTGCGGTAAATATCTCTTCAACCGCACCAAAAATAGGCTCAGGCTTCAAAATCATACCGCCACCGCCACCAAACGGCGGTTCATCTGTAACACGGTGCTTGCCAGCAGCATAATCCCGAATATTGTGTAAATTAACCCTCAATAATCCGGCTTCCTGCGCACGTTTTAAAATGCTTTCATTAAGATAACCGGGAAACATCTCTGGAAATAAAGTAAGTATGTCAATTTTCATAATTTGGTATAGTTGTGTATTCGAAAAGATTTTAGGTGCGCTGCACTTTTCTTGAAGTGCGTCGCACCTGTATAGCCATCCACTATACCAATACATACCAACCGCGCAATCAATAAGGAAGAACACAATGATCGTATTCGTCGATAATGAACATGAACAAGGGTACGCAGCATCATTTGGCGAAATGATATTAGCAGCACGCACGCGCATCAAATACAGGCTAGAAGATATTACCGGACAGCCGTGCCTGATAGTCCGTTACACCCACATCACCACCGAACTGCTACAACAGTACGATGTACAAGCCATCTTCGTCAGCGGCAGCGGCACAGACTCAGATCTCTACAGCTCCGCCGAGCAAGCTAATTTTCATAAAGTTATTTTGGAAAAAGCGTGGCCAATGTTTGCCTTTTGCGGTGGCTTCCAAGTCATGGCCGAAGCATTTGGCGCACCGCTGGCACCCATTGGCCCTTTACCCCCAGACACACCAGACCCACATCCTAATTTTGCGCCAGGTCGTCAAAAAGAAATGGGCTATTTTCCGGTCAATATCACCAAGTCACACCCGCTGCTTGAGGGATTAGGCGAGCAACCAATTATGCGCCATGCTCATTCTTGGGAAATGAAGGCCATTCCCAAAGAGTTTACCAATTACGCCTCAACCGACATCACGCCTGTTCAACTTCTCATTCATGATGGACTGCCTATTATGGGCACACAGTTCCACCCTGAATATTACACCGATGAACATCCAGCCGGGCGTGTGTTGATTGAGAATTTTTGTAAGATGGTTGGGTTGATTTAGAAGTGACCCAAAGCTTCCAAGTCTGCCGCTTTTCGCGTCGTTGCATAAACCACATGCCCTTCGGCTGCCAGGTAACAAGCGATAATATGGTAAGGTTTCAAGTATGAAAAAGATTGGTGAAAAACCACGTAATTTGCGAAAACAACGTGGTTTAACCATGCGCCAATTGGCCGAGATATTGGAAACATTTAATAGACATATTAGTCGTATCATTAGCCTGCTGATTGGATATGAAAAATAAGATTAGGATGGAAGTCAATAACCTGCAAAATGAAACAAAATTATAATATGATCAATCAAGCAGATATGCATACCCGGGCTGTCCAAGCCTGGTTATCATCACGTTCGCCAGATGCAGTCAGTTTTTCGGGAGTAGGCGTAGAAGTAAATTCAACTGGGTTACCTATTCCGCTGCTCAATCTGGCCTTAAGTAAAGGGTATCCCAAAGGGGTGTCAGAGACAGAAATCGACGCCGAAGTTATTCGCATCAAGAAATTCTTTGAAAACCGGAATGCCCCCTGGTATTGGTGGGTAGGTCCAAATCCGAAACCGTCAAATATGAAAGAACACCTGAAAAAACACGGTTTGGTATGCGATCGTGCACCATTGCCAGCTTTGATTGCACAATTACCAGGCAAAAATGTGGCATACGATTCAAAAATTAAGGTTTGGGAAGCCAAGGAAGAAAAAGACCTTAAGATCGCCAGCACAATTCGGCGGATTGCCTTCCGATTTCCGGAAGGCACAGCACTGAGCTATTTTGAAGATATGGAGAGTGACTGGTTGCGAGGTGACCCGGCAAAACTCTATTTGGCACAAATAGGAACAGGCCCTCCAGCCGCAATTGGCGCATTGATCAAAGGAGCGGGACTGCCGGGTGTATACGTTATGGCAACGCTGCCAGAATGGAAGCGAAAGGGATTAGGAAAGGCCATATTGTCAATAATCCTATCAGAAGCGACAAAAGAAGGGTATTCGAATATTGTTCTTACGGCTTCACGTTTCGGATACCCTCTTTATCAACAATTTGGCTTTGAAGAAATTTTTG
>QQUD01000863.1 GCA_008501785.1 Chloroflexota bacterium | reverse complement strand
TGCATCCGCTGACGCCTTATCATATCTATTTGGTTCTTTGAAGCTTCGTTTGGGTTTATCCTATTGCGTGGGACACTCAGGGTAATCGCATATTCTTATTCCGCCAAGGGCTGATGAAGATTAAATAATTATTTCAGTATTAGGGCTTGGTAGGGGCTAGGCGGCGAATGGCGACTGTCATAACAACGTGCCTTATCCCGCTGCCGCCTCGCCCGGGTTGACGGTAATTCGGGCGAGGCAATCGGATTGAAGGCCATTTGTTTTATCAACCGCACACCCGATTGCCTAGCCCCTACCATTATCGATTTATTTTATGAACTTACATAAGCCTCGCCGAAGGTGGTATTTAATATGCGATTACCCTAGTGAGATACCATTCTAATTTATATCTTATCAAAGTCTTGGGATAATATTTCCGATTGTTAGAACAGTCATGAAAAGGATATAATCCCGAACTTAGTATGAATCAAAAATCGTTCTGGACTCGTATTTCGTATCTATTTGTTCTCATGTTGTCTGTGGCCTGTGGTGGCGGGAACCCAGCGCCTTTGATTGAGGATTCCTATGAGATTGTCACGCTGACACCTGGCCCCACCCGTACACCCAGCCCAACTGAAGCCCCTGTTACCGAAGATGCAAACGGAATTGCCCTTGCTTTTTATCGCGCCTGGGAAGGGCTTGATTATCTGGGCATGTACAGCTTGCTGGCACCTAGCAATCAAGCAATCATCGATAGCCAATCGTTTACGACGCTTTACGACGAAACGATGACGACAGCGGCTGTGCAAACATTGCATGCGCAGCCACTAGCAGTTAGCCAGGAAGGGAGCACGGCCGAATTTAGTGTACGCGTCACGTGGGAAACGGCCGTTATCGGCTCCATTACCCGCGATTTTACGGTGCCGCTGTTGTTTGAAAACGGCCGTTGGGGCATCATTTGGGACGAAGGGTTGATTTTGCCCGAAATGGCAGGCGGCAACCGACTCTTCCTCGACTACCGCATCCCCTCTCGCGCAAACATCTACGACATCAATGGGCTGGCCCTCGCCTACCAAGGCACTATCTTCACACTCGGCGTCATTCCCGGCCAAATTGAAGATGAAGAAGGGATGCTAATTAACCTTAGCCCTATCTTAAATTTGTCACCAGAAGAAATCAAAGCCATTTATGCACCAGCCCAACCCGATTGGTATTGGCCCATTGGTGAAATACCGGAAGAGACTTTGCAGCAATACATCACTGCGCTGCAACCCTATATCGGCAAAGGATTAGCACAGCCAGAACCACGTCTGGCCCGTCTTTATTCTGATGACGGTGTGGCGCCACATATTGTTGGCTACACGGGTTACATCCCTGCCGAAACTCTTGCAGACTATCAACTGCAAGGTTATCGCGGAGATGAACAGGTTGGACTGGCAGGCATTGAGCGCTGGGGGGAAGATTATCTAAACGGCGAACGTGGCGGCATGCTTACCGTTGTTGGACCCAGCGGCGAATATATCTCTACTGTGCAAGAGCGCGAATCGAAACAAGCTCGCAGCGTCTACACAACGCTGGACCGCGATTTTCAGAAATCCGTTGAGGAAGCACTCGCTTACGCCATCGAAACACATCCCGTTGGGAACCGGGGTGCTGTCGTTGTGATCGATGTTAACACAGGTGCCATACGAGCGATGGCCAGCTATCCTACCTACAGCCCTACCATTTTTGACCTGGCTCGCCCCGATGCCGATGTGGAATTAGGGCAGGTTCTCAGCAATCCAGCAAATCCACTGGTAAATCGGGTCACGCAGGGAGCGTATCCAGCAGGTTCGCTCTTTAAAGTGGTTACATTTACAGCTGCTGTCAACAGTGGTTTGTACACGCCAGAATCCACATACACCAGCACGGGAACATGGGAACGGTTGGGCGAAAATTTTGTCAAAACAGACTGGTCGGAAACGGGGCACGGTACTGTTAGTCTGGCTCAGGCACTGGTTGTCTCATGCAACTCTTGCTTTTACGATGCAGCGTACAACATGGATTTTCAAGACAATTTCTTTTTCTCTAACACAGCAAAAGAATTTGGATTGTCTAGCGCTACCGGCATTGAAGGGGCTGCGGAAAACAGTGGCTTGATTCCAGACCCAGAATGGAAATTGGCAAACGTTGGTGAAGGCTGGGCAACCGGTGACGCGGTCAATATGGGAATCGGACAAGGGTATGTGCAGGTAACGCCGTTACAAATGGCGACGATCTTTGCCGCTCTAGCCAATGGTGGCACCATTCCACAGCCCACATTGATTGACCGCATTGGCAGTGGTGGTGGCGCGCCAGAAGAGTTGTGGCCATCCCAAAATAAGGGTCAGCTGCCGCTTTCGCCTGAACATTTGGCAACGATTCAAAACAGCTTGTGGAATGTGGCGAACAGCGAAGCGGGAACGGCCGTTGATCGATTTATCGGTTTACCAGTGCCTGTGGCTGGTAAAACAGGCACCGCTGAAGCACCGCCCAACTCACCACATGCCTGGTTTGCCGGGTATGCACCTGCTGCCTCTTACACGCGCAGCGATGGCCTGACGCTTAATGAGCCAGAAATTGCTGTGGTGGTTATTGTGGAAAATGCCGGAGAAGGGTCTGAAGTGTCAGCCCCTATTTTTCGGCGGATTGTTGAACTTTATTATGGGGTGACGCCGTTGCAGCCGCTGCCGTGGGAATAGAGGTTTCAGGTATCAGGTTTCAGGTATCACGGGTTGTCAGGATTGATTCGTAGAAAAATATCAAAGATGTAAACATGGGAAAAAATAATTCGAACTCGAAAAAGAAGAATGGGAATGGGAAAACGTGGCGCAAGGCTGTGCAGTCTGCCATGTGTGAAGCGACAGAAAGAGAAGCGCTGCGCCGGTATGGAACGAAGGAACCTGCGTTTAATTATCGCTGGGAACATGTAACGGCCGTTGTCACTCTCGCCATCAAATTAGCAAACCTGACAGGTGCAGACCGCGATGTGGTGGAAGCCGCTGCGTGGCTACACGATGTGCGCAAAGAAACAGGTGAAAAGCATCCGGTTGAAGGGGCTAAATTTGCCCGTAAATTATTAAGCAAAACGGACTTTCCATCTAAAAAGATTGATAAGGTAGCCCGAGCCATCGAAGACCACATGGGATTGTGGCGAGACAAGCCGCTGAAACGACTGGAGTCTCAGGTGTTGTGGGATGCGGATAAATTGGCGAAGATTGGGATAACGGCCGTATTCCACTGGCTTGGTGGCGACTTCTCCAAAAAAAAGCCACTCACCACACAAGACATCATCACCCGTGCCCAATCAAACGGCTGGCTAGAAAAAACAGTAAACAGTATGCACACCGCCCCTGCTAAAAAAGCAGCTCGCCGCCGCTTTGCCGCCTTCAACAACCTATGGACACAGTTAGAAGAAGAATTGAGTGGGGGAGATTTGGGGAATTGACGATTGATTGGTAATTTAAAAGAGATATACCCTCAATCGTAAACCTCAAACGAATCAAGCATTCGATTGAATGTATTCAATGTTTCAGTATCCAATCTCTCTGCATCGAAATCGAAAACAAACGCTTCATCTCCTTCGATCAGAATGATTATTCGTCTTCCTGAATGTGTGCTTCGCCAGAAAACCTTTGATAGTGCAGGATAATCCCCTTTTCCAATAGTTGTTGTTCGAAATGTGTTGCGTGCATTTTCAAGCTCTGATCGATTTATACCAAAACCGAGATCAGTTATGTACCAATCACGCACATCTTCAAGGGTCCAGGTCTCATCAACGCGACGCCACCAGATCGAAAAACCAGATTCCTCATTAAAGACAAAAAATCATTCCAATGTGGCTTTATTAATTTCATATGATTGCTCCCCCACCCTTTTTACTTTCACTTTTTATTATAGCAACATCATTGAATTTATTCAGAATCGTCACGAGAGAACCAGGAATTTAACACCTCGACTTCCGTCTTTGCTTCCGCTTTATTAGTTGGACCAATGCGTAGAGGAATACCCAGCGCCACAAAGCGATCACGCAATTCTAGTTCATGCATACTTAACATCTCAGCCGCTTTGCCAAAATTGATTTCCCCATCCAAGTAGGCACTTATAATCAAAGACTCTGCTAAATCAGAATTATTTTCACTTATTACAGCCCAAATATACCATAACGCAAACAGATTACTTCACAATTCATTATTCACAATTCAAAATTCATTATTCCTACCGGCTGTTCTGATAAAAGAATTCCGTCACCACGGGATGCGTATGTCCAGGTTTAAACAACGACTGCCATTCCCACGTTTCATCCCACGCCCCACCCGCGCTGTTTGCTAACAGCCAATAGCTAAACGCTAAATAATACGGCTCCGCATTGCGCATGTAGCTGTATTGCCATGCGATTAAATCAGCATCTGCGCTTAAAACAGGATGATACGAGCCGCCTTCTGTGCCAATCATGGGCAGCGAGCGGCCGATATGGCTGCGAATGATGTTGTCGTAGTGCCGGAACAGCAGATAGCCGCCGGGATCGTCTAACGGCCGTGTTCCATGATAATTATGAATCGACAGCCACGCATGATTCAGCAAATGGCCATCCCCATTATCCTCTAGTGCCAACAAGGTGCGGTCCAAAAAGTCGTAATGATTGTACTGACCCCCTGGACTGAGTGCGCCAATCCCCGGCAAACCGCCATTTGCAGTTACTTCCCGCGCCGCTGACGCCCACGTCAGCGCATATTGATTCGGATTGGCAAACCCCTGATGGTTTTCAACATTGTGGTTTGGTTCGTTGTAAAGTTGGTAATAATAAACGCCTTTGGGTCGATAATGTGCGACCAAATCCCCCACATGGCCATCATAGGGCAAAATACCAGAACGATAAAGGCGCATCACCGGCATGATGCCATTCGCCACCAGTTTTTCCACCAAATAATCGTTGGACTCAGTGTTTGTACCGTCGTTGAGAAAAACAAGCCATTTGATGTTCATGCGTACCAGTTCATTTACAAACTGGTCTACCACATGCGGCTCCTGGCTAACGGTTGGAATCCAGTGCATACCCCAGCCATTGTTGTTTGCCGGTACGGGAAACGCTTCGTATGGAATAACCTCGTTGGGGCCATATAGGTTTAATGCTTTGACAACTGGTGTTGCAGAAGGTACTTCGGGGTCTGGTATGCCGCCCAGCGGTGTGCGTGTGGGCGTGACGGTGGGTGTGACAGGGGTGCGCGTGGGAATGTAACGGGTTTCGGTGGGGGCCAGCGTGCCATTTGCGGCATTAAGAGCGGGGGTTGCCGTGGGAACGGCCGTTTCAGCCCGCACTGTAAATGTGGCTGGAACAGCGAGTTGTGAACCGGGAACGGCCGTTCCCTTTGCCTGTGGCATTGATGCCAGTGCAGCCGAAGTCGGCAGCCTAGCTGTTGTTGCTTGCGCCTGACATCCAATTAGTAAAAATCCTGCTAACAGTACAAAACAAATAAATTTTAAGTGAGCCATTGGTTATTAGTATATTGGTGTATTGGTAAATTGGCCTGTTAATCAATTAACTCATGGAAGTATCAATTTAAACCCGGACTACCTATTCGTGATCATGATCGTGATCGTTTTCGTAATCGTAATCGATTTCATTATCGATCACGATCACATATGACGATCACGATTACGTGTGAGGAAATATTGTTGGTAATATTTTCTGCTACCGATACAAATCCATCTCTTTCGCCCGCACCAAATCAGACGCTTTGCCATCAGCCACTGGCAAATTCAGTCCACGCACGATGACAACCGGCGTTCCTTCAGCCGCCTGCCCCATGAGCAAGCCTGCCGCCGCTGCAATTTCATCAGCCACACCGACATCGGTGTGTTCCAATTTAAAGCCATACAAATCTGACTCACCGCGCCGATCCCACAGTGCAGGGATACCCGCCACGCCAATTGCCACACCAACGGTGCCCAGGCGAAACGGCCGTCCGTGACTATCTGTAATCACCACACCCAGCGGTACGCCATATTTTTCCTGTAAAACAGCTCGAATGTGTGCTGCCGATGCATCTGGGTCTTCCGGCAGCAGCAGCACACGTTCATCACCTTCAGTTTGCGCCACGTTGGAACGGTCAATGCCAGCATTGGCACTGGTGAATCCCAATCGGTGACGTACCACCAGCACACCACGCCGCATCCGTGAGATTTCGTCACTTTCCTGCAAAATCAACGCTACCAAGCGCGGGTCTTTGTCTGTCTGCTGCGCGACTTCAATAGCACGTGAGCTTGGCGTAACATCTGCCAGCCGCACGTAGCGCCCTTCGGCTTTGGAGATGATTTTTTGGGCGATGGTGATGATGTCGTAGGGTTGGGGAGTGATAACGGCCGTTTCCAACCCCGCCATCACCAATTCCGCCACATTATCCCCTGGCTGCACATCAGGAATACCAGGAACTGCAATTAAGTTGAGTGTTGTCATTATTTAGCTATCAGCAGTCAGCAGTCAGCTATCAGCAAACCGAAACCGTTCACTAATTACCGTTCACTGATTACCGATCCTTATTCTAATCCTGTAATCCGAATCCCTGCGCTCTTCACCTTGTTAATGATGTTGATCGCGATCAAAACAGAGGTCATGCCTTCGGCAACGCTGGCATTTTGCAGAGAACCAGCATTAACCCCACGCATACCTGCATCTTCGCAAAGCTGCATTGCGACCTGCTTATCTGCTTTTTTGGCACCACACACCAACACATCACAATCCATTTGATAATCTAAATCAAGTAAATGATGCGCTCCCACATTTTGGAAGGCAGCCACCACGCGTGCAGCATCGCCAACCTGCTGCTGGGCTTCTTCTGCGGCGGACAGTCCGCTGGGGAGCCGCCAAACGCGGGCTGCTTTTTCACCAGTTGGGGCTACAACCGTAATCAGCAGCTTGCCATCCAGTGCCCCTTTAACCGTTTCCAACGTGCCCATCTGTGCACCATATGGCACCGACAACACAACAATATCTGCTGCTTTTGTGGCTTCCAGATTATCAGTGCCGCTAATATTGCCATTTGGCAAACGCGTTAACATGTCCGCCGCTGCACGTCCGCCTTTTTCTGCCTTACGTGAGCCAATAATAATTTCATGCCCTTTCGCTGCCCAGCGAAACCCTAAACCAAACCCTTCATTGCCCGTTCCACCTAAAATTGCGATTTTCAATGGTTTACCTTGCCTTTTATATTCTTAAACTTCCCGGAAGCTGATTAG
>QQUD01000230.1 GCA_008501785.1 Chloroflexota bacterium | reverse complement strand
TACGCTTCGCCTATCCCTAAAGCATCAACTCTTCTAAGATCGATTCAGACAAAAAGCCTTGTGCCGCGCCAGCTTCACCAATTTTGTAAGAAGCAAAATAAATCGCCTTTTTGATTGCGAGATAGGGATTATCTGTTTTATGGTAAAAGTGGTTGAACGAGGAAAACAAAGCATCCCCTGCACCGATTGTGTTCACAATGGCACGTGTTTTTACTGCGGATACACGTTCGCAAAAATGATCATCCTTCACGGCCAACAACGCCCCGCTTGCCCCTAGTCCAATCACAACAATGGGTGTTCCATATTTATTTTGAATGTGCCGTACCCAAGATTCCGGCGAAGTCGGCAATTTTTCGTCACTCATAAACAAAATATCGGCTGCTGCCATAAAATCAGCATTATAAGAATCGTCTAAATCGGCAATTGTATGCACATCGGTCGCAATTTGTTTGCCTGCTTGTTTGGCCTGCCGCAAAAACGGCCGATTAAAATTGATGTTGCACAACAGTGCCAAATCACAATCAGATAGAGCTTGGTGGAATAGGTCGGGGGGAAACGGCCGTTCTTGCACATCCTTCAAATCTACATGAATCTGACGCTGACCCGTTTGATTGTACAAAATCACAGATTGCGGGGTTTGCGCAAGTCTTGTCATCACAAATTCACGAGAAATATGATCATCTTGCAGCGCTTGCAGCACTATCTTGCCCACAACCCCCTCCCCAACCATGGACATAAACGACAACTCATTTCCTAAAGCGGTTAACGCCTTCGCTAAATTATAGCCAACCCCTGAAATCGTGCTTCGCACGCCCCAAAATGGGAAACGAACTGGCTCATACGTCACCGGAAAACTGTCAACGCGTAACGTTGTCTCAAGATTGATCAACCCGGATACTAATATCTTTTTCATCGTTACCGTACTTATGTACTTATCCATTTTCTCTTTGAGTCCTTAAAATCGTATAAAATATTTTTAATATATAGGAGCCTTTTCACATTGTGCAAAAAGGTGGGATTGATATAGACTTCATACAATATTAATCAGTGGATGAATCAAATAGCGTCCTTTGGCGATATATGTAAGAATTCAATCATAACAAACCATCCAGTCATTCTTACTTTTCCCAATTTGAAAGCCTAATCCACATCGGCAATGTTGCCTTCAATGCTTGATTTTTATTCTGCCTTTACTTCCTGAAAGTAATGGATTTAGAACAATTTATCGGTAGTTTGCAATAACTTGATTCTTATTGTGCCAATCACTTTCGTAATGGGAGCAAATGCGCATGACATTGTACAAATCCGTTTTTACACCTTATCTGCAAGGAATCTCCGCGAAAATGACCAGTCAACTTGACGAGGCAGATAACCAAAGCAACAGCGAAATCACTCATTTCAAAGATGTTGATCAATTATGCCGATGGTTGGCCAATCAGGGAATTAATATTAGTGGGTGGGGAGTAGGCAATACAAAAACGGCCAATGATTTTTGGCATGAATTGGTGCAGGGGGATTCATCTCTCCAGCTTTCTCCCCCGTTACGCCGCGTACATGTCGCGCAATTATTGATTCGAAAAAACGGCCGTATTCTCATCGAATCAGTGCAAGAATTTGGAAATGGCCGTCGCCGCTTCCGCAACCAGGTTCCCTCCGAAAAAATGAAACCAAACGAACCCTTCCTCGAAGCCGCCACACGCTGCCTCTACGAAGAACTCGGCGTGGCCGCCCAACAAATCACCTTTAACGAATCCACCTACACCGAACTCGAAGTAGACACCGACTCCATCTCCTACCCCGGCTTACCCACACAATATATCTTCCACCGCATGGAAGCCACCGTCACCGGTTTACCCGATGAAGATTTTTGGCATGAAAACGCCTCCTACAGCCAGGGAGACCCCATCAAACGTCATTTTTGGGTGTGGAAGGAATTCAGCGGCACGCCCCCCGGCGGACTTCAATAGTCAACAAAACCTCGGAGGTTTCAGAAACCTCCGAGGTTTGATAGCTTTAAGGACGCATTCGATTCAACGTGCGTGGGAACGGACTCGTCTGTCGGATGTGATCAATCCCACACAACCAGGCAACCGTGCGTTCCAATCCCAAACCAAATCCACTGTGCGGTACACTGCCATACTTACGCAAATCTACATACCATTCATAATGCTCTTGCGGCAGTTCGTGCTTCTCAATCGCTGCAATCAGCAGCTCAGGATCACTCATCCGCTCACTACCACCAATAATTTCACCGTATCCTTCAGGGGCCAGCAGGTCAACACTCTTGCAAACCTCAGGACGTCCCGGCCATGGCTCCATGTAAAATGCCTTTACCTGCGTTGGATAACCATAGACAAAGACTGGCTTCTCAAATTGTTTGGTGAGTTCCGTTTCATGTGGGGAGCCGAAATCATCGCCCCACTCAATCTCCAGCATCTTCTTCAATTCTGGATCATCGGTTTCTTCACGAATTGCGGCGATGCGTTCAATCGCTTCGTCGTAGCTGATGCGCGGGAATGCGCCATCGATTTTTTCGAGGGCTGTCAAATCACGTTCCAGCAGTTCTAATTCAGCTTTGCGCTCTTTGAGAACGGTTTTCACAATGTAAGTGACAAACTGTTCTTCGAGTTCCATCAAGTCATCTAAATCGCAAAACGCAACTTCCGGCTCAACCATCCAAAATTCGGCCAGATGGCGGCGTGTTTTTGACTTTTCGGCGCGGAAGGTGGGGCCAAAGCAGTACACTTTGCCAAAGGCAAAGATGTTTGCTTCGTTATAAAGCTGACCGGTTTGGGCCAGATACGCTTGTTCGTCGAAAAATCCCACTTCGAACAGCGTACTGGTTCCTTCAGCAGCGGATGGCGTGATGATGGGTGTATCGATGTTCACAAAGCCGTTGTTGTCCAAAAAGTCGATGATAGCGCGTTTGATGGTGGTGCGAATGCGCATAATTGCCCATTGTTTGTTGGAACGCAGCCACAAATGGCGTTGATCCATCAAAAATTCAACACCGTGATCTTTGGGTGTAATTGGATAATCTTCCACATTTTGCAGAACTTCGAGGGCTTCTACGCCAATTTCATAGCCGCGTGGCAATCCTGGTGCGCGATTGTTTTCACGAATGGTGCCAGTGACAATGACAGATGATTCCTGCCCCAGTCGTTTCAGTTCTTCAAACATCTCATCCCCAACTTCGGGACGAAAGGCAACGCCCTGGGTGAGGCCAGTGCCATCCCGCAGCCGGAGAAACATGAGCTTCCCTTTGCGGGTGCTGGCATAGAGCCACCCTTTGATTGTGACTTGCTGGTCTACATAGTCAGCGATGTTTTCAATTGAAATCGTTGTCGCCATTTTGGTCTCCTCTCATTTTCATGCCACGGTTCAGTGCAGCGATTTATTTCATTTTAGCTCGCTAATTCTATCATACAGCTTGGTTTTTGGCGTTATATCATTTACTCACTCTCAACAGGCTCCAACCGTGCCCAGGACAGCCAACTCCAGGGGGAGTCGGGAGCTTGTTGGATGAGGGTAGTGTAGTGGGAAACGGCCGTTTCTCCCCCCACCACCTCACTCCCTCATCATCCTGCACACACCCCGCAACAATCAACAATCCAACCAACAAACACACAAACAATCGAAACATGACGGCCCCTTTTCCACACGACACGCATTTTTCAGGGTAACGCACACATTATAGCCCTGAAATCAGCTATCAAAAAAGAAAAGGGGCGTAATTTATGCCAAGACAGGCTGTGCTTGCTGATTACTCATTTGTGTTTGAAACCAATCCTGGAGCGTGGTTGTTGGCAGACCCAGCATAGCGTTCGCTGTTTCAAAACTACCCGTTTCGGTTATTTGGGCGCTGTACGCCATAAAACGGCCGATATCTTTCATCCCTTCATCTCTCGACAATGCCGTTAACAGAGAAAATAACCAAACCGGAATCCGCGAAACCTTCACATCCGGGCGCACAAGTTGACAATACTGCGTTACCGCATCCGTCATCGACACCGCTTCCGGTCCGCCCACATAAAAAGTTTGGTTCGCCGCAGCTGGCAATCGGAATGAGTTCGACACCATGCACGCATAATCAGCAGCCGCCATCCAATGCAGCGGTGTCCTCTGATTGCCAATGATCATGGCCCGTTTGCCCTGAATGAACAAAGGAAATGATTCCATAAACCAAGAAGCGCGGAAAATCGTGTACGACACCCCGCTCGCTTTAATGGCATTTTCAGCGTCATATTTTGCTTTGGTTGCATAATGATGACTATTCTCCTGGCACACCGAGAAACCCGACAAATAGCTGATGCGATTCACACCCATTTCTGCAGCAGCTTTTGCCACATTTGCCGTGCCACAATGTTCAATCCGATCATAGTCGGCTGGCGTGGGACCACCCGCCAAATTAACATGAACGCCTTCACAATCACCCAATACCTCCCGCAATGATTCGAGATTTTGAACGTCGCCAGCCACAAATTCAAATCCAGCCCCCAATTGTTTCGCAGCTTTTTCTGGATTTCGTGACATGATTTTCACAGAAAAGCCATCTCGCTTGAGCTGCCTTGCAACAGGCTCACCCAACATCCCAGTTCCACCAACAATTAATATTTTTGACATGATTTTTTTCCTAAATCTACAAGTTTATTTACATAATTCGGTATGTTGACATCGTCAACATACCGAAGATAACACACAATGTTGACCGTGTCAACATCTTTTGCTAAAGTTTTAAAATGGAAAAATCAGCAAAAACCTATCACCACGGGGATTTAAGAGAGGCGCTTATTAAGAAAGCGATCGAGATGATTGCCGAAAATGGGGTTGAGAGTGTCACCATGCGCTCATTGGGGCAGCAGCTTGGGGTCTCACGAGCCGCCCCATATCGACATTTTGAGGGAAAGGTGGCGTTGTTAACGGCCGTTGCCACCCAAGGCTACACCCAACTACAAACAGCTATGAAAAACGCCTGCACTCATTCCGACGAACTGCTTACCTGCTACTACAAAACAGGCGAAGCATACATCCGGTTTGCAACAGAAAATCCAACACTTTATCATTTAATGTTTGGAGAAAAGTCTGTAAGTCGAGAAACCGCCCCCCATTTGGCAGAAGCAGCCGATAACGCCTTTGCCACATTGCAAACAATCATTGAACAATGCCAGCAAGCGTCGCTCCTCAAAGTAGGAAACCCTTGTTTACTGGCCTACGCCACCTGGGCAATGGTTCACGGCGTCGCATCACTAATCATCGACGGCCAACTCCATGACGAAGTCACACCCGATGATGTAATTCAATTTTCCTATCAAGCTCTGGCTGGCGGTCTAGCAACTTAATGAGCTTCCAAAATCAAGTTACCGGAATGTAAGCTTTAGCCGGAACGGGTTCCGGCTAAAGCCTACACTCCGAACAGGGAAAGTGTTTCTAGACACTTATTTAACTCTTCAAGTAAAGCTTACTGTTTGGATAAGAATGGGAGAAATACGGATAAAAATTAAAACAAATCCGTACTTCTCCCATCCGTATTTATATTTTATACAGCCTCCGCCTTTCGCTGTTGAATCCAAACCTGCATCGCCTGCGGCGACATCACTGCCGGATCGCCCAACTGTGCCACACTCGCATTCTCCAATTCAGGTGGCAAATGATTGATCAGCAAATCTAAATCGACTGAACTGTGAATTTCCTCATCCAGCACCCGCGCCATCGCCTCGTTGTGCGGTACTTTATGCCGCCGCACCGCTTTCACTAATCCCTTCAACAGCGTCTCCCAAGTCGTCATCGGACCCTGCGTAATCGACGCCGATTCAGCTGCCGAGTCAATAAACGCAAACGGCACCTGTGCAAACGGTTCATCCATGCGAATCGCCGCCAGCAGCCAATCCGTATCAAACGAAAAGTCAAACACTGTTGGTTCCGCAATGATTTGCTGCAAAATGGTGCGTTCATACAGCTTGAACGCGGCCTGCGTATCCAAAATATTGCGCGAGAAAATGGCCTGCCCCACCATGCGCTGCATATGCCGCAGCACCTTAATGCCAATGCCCCAGCGTCCTTCCTGCTTCACCAACACGGCATCAGGATGTTTGCGATTGCCGAGCACAACACGACGGCCGTTTTCCAAAAACGGCCGTAACAACAAGCCAATCTGCCCCAAATGCACCGAATTATCCGCATCCGTATAAATCACCGCGTCCTTACCGTCCGCAAGCGCCTGCATACAGCCCAAAATGATGGCGCCCGCCTTGCGCGAATCATTTGGCGATTTCAACTCCCGCAGCGGGCCACTGTCAGTTGGCACTGCATCACCCAAAAACAGCACCTTCACCCTGTCACCCAGCGGGTGCAAATCAGCAATTTCTTGCGCAATCTTGCCGCTGTCGTACGGACAACCATCATCGACTGCATACAGCGTCCAATCAATCGTTGTCCCCTCGGTTGCCCAATGCAGCTGCTCAATCTTGGTTCGCAGCGAGTCTTCACCATTTGGGTTATCGTCACTCTTTGGATGCAGTCGATTTTGCTCACCCCACATCGCAAACACGACACCGATGTTTAACGGCCGTTTCACTCCCACCCCATACCGCCGCGCATCCGCCAACTTCACCGCCAGCTTAAACTCCAAAGGCGCATCCGCCCGTCGCGCCGCTTCCTGCAACGCATCCAGTGCCAAATCAGACAATGCCAACAAAGCCTCCGTCAGCACATACAAGCTTTCCTGATCCGCAGGCTCCGTCAAATCAAACTTCGTTTTCGCATTCGTAAACAAGGTGTCCAAAGTCGTCACAATTTTCCTCCGAAATGATAGATTGATTTTTTGTAGCAGTCCAAACCCCAAGGGCTTTCTGAAACCCTTAGGGTCTCGCTCGTAATCATCACAATATTTTCTTACGATACAACCTAAATCGAAAAAAGTGTGGGGTAAAAACAATCCCCCGTCCGCGTTCCTCCGCGTTGTCCGCGTTCTATTACTCTTCTTCTACTTCAACACACCCTGAATCCGCAAAGTCTGCATAACCAGCTTTTCCCAAGGCAAATCAGTCGTTACAGGAATGTAATGAATCGCTCGGCGACTGCAATAGTCAGCAATTTCAGCCTGCCACGCTTGCAGCCGTTCACGATACAGGTCCAACGTTGTCGGATCGAGTGTGATTTCAGCATCAGCCCCCGTTTCCACATCAATCAGTTTCAAGTCACCCGTCACCGGTGGCTCCTTTTCGTCAGGACTGAGCAAATGAATCACCCCCACCTCATACCC
>QQUD01000675.1 GCA_008501785.1 Chloroflexota bacterium | reverse complement strand
TAGGGAACTTGTCATTCCCGCGCAGGCGGGAATCCATGACGTAGTCGAGTAGATTCCCGCCTGCGCGGGAATGACAGGGCCACATTTTGTAGTTTTCTATTACCTGATTATTTATTTAACTTCCATGAAAACCCTTAGGATCTAAATACGTTTCTATTAAAATTGGATGCAATAGCAGGTAAAAAGTGACACGCAATTATTTCCCGAGGAAATTTAAGAAGGTAGTTGCCCCAAACGATAATGAACCGTCCACTGCGTTTTACGGAACATTTCGAAGCTGCGGAACCAGCGTATCCAGCCAATCTTCGGCTCTGGCTCATCAAAGTAAACCCATTCTCCCAGAAATTTGATGCCGGGATGCCAGTTTTCAAGCTCTTTGCTGTGCTGGATACCAAAGTAATAACTTGCCCCGGCTCCCAGACCAAGCTGTTTTTGCAATTTAAATTCAACCAGGCGACGCATCATAGAGCGTGTGTAACGCTCGTTAACCGTCTCAAACACAAGCTCCGCCCCGGTAAACGTCTCGCGCATTTTGAGAATGAGTTCCCGCACCGGTGCGGGTTGCAGGTACATAAAAAGTCCTTCGGCGAGGAAGAGAAACGGCCGTTTTCCACCCGAAAAAACCGCGTATCCATGCCACACCCCAAATGTGACCATACAAAAGTATGGCCCCGTCGAGCCACCCAACCTACACAATTTTCATCTTCATCCAGGGGGCAGAGTTGTGGAAATTGGCAACGGCCGTTCCCGGCGGCACCAGTTCATCGCATGCCGTACGCAGTTCATCACTCAAAAACATCTCCATAACAGTTAGGTAATGCTCAAGCTGCGCCATCGTGCGCGGCCCAATCAGCGGAGCCGTAATGCCTGGTTGGTCCTTTACCCACAGCACAGCTAACTGCACCGGCGATAAATTGTGTTCCTTTGCTAACGCCACAAACCGATTACCCACTTCAATCCCTCGCGCCGTTACCCGGTCCGCATAAATGCCGCCGCGCAAACTGGCCCGTGATTCGGTTGGATAGGTGGCTGCATCTGCATACCGCCCTGCCAAAATACCCATCGCCAGCGGCGACCACGGAAAAATTCCCAATCCATACGTCTGGCACATTGGCACAAGCTCATTTTCAATGCGTCGATCTAGCAAATTGTACGGGGGCTGCTCCGATACAAAGCGCACATACCCTTTCAGTTCACTCGTCAGCACGCCTTCCATCACCTTCCACGCGGGGGCAGTGGAGCTGCCAATATAGCGCACCTTGCCCTGTCGCACCAAATCCGTCAACGCACTCAACGTCTCCTCAATTGGCAGCTCAAACGATGGGCGATGCAGCTGATAGAGGTCGATATGGTCTGTTTGCAGCCGCCGCAGCGACTCTTCACAAGCTTTCATCAGATGCAGCCGCGAATTGCCCCGGTCGTTGGGACCGGGACCAGTGGGGTAATGCGCTTTGGTGGCAAGAATGACATCATGACGACGGCCGTTTTCCCGCAACGCCCGCCCCACAATCTGCTCACACTCCCCCTTGGCATAACTATTGCTCGTATCAATCAAATTAATACCCGCATCCAGCGCCCGGTCAATCATCGCCATTGACTCATCTGCTGGCGTCGGATTCGCAAAGTTATCTGTTCCCAAACACAACGGCGCAACCTTCACACCCGTCCGTCCTAACAATCGATAATCCATAATCATCCCATCCTATTCACAAACACATTCTCGTAGTGGCGGGATAACCGGGCCAAATCTCGGCTTAACAAACAACCTTATCTCCCGGTTATCTCGCCCCTTCCCTGGGTTATCTCACCAAAAAAACAACATTGAAGAAGAGGTGAGATAGCGCGTTGAGAAGGTTATTTGTTTTTCATAACGTTAACCCACGCTATCCCACCCCTACAGAATTATCTAGCCGTGAAACCTGCATCAACGTTTACCATTGCACCGGTCATGTAGCTAGCCGCGTCAGATGCCATAAACAACACCACCCGCGCAATCTCAGCCGGGTCCGCCAGTCGTCCCATCGGCACAGAATCTGCCAATCTTTGCATCAAATCTGGGGTAACTGGGTCACTGCGCTCAGAAGCCAACATGGGCGTATTCACTTCACCGGGACAAATAGCGTTGATGCGAATGCCATCTTTAACGTGGTCCAATGCCATCGCACGCGTCATCTGATGCACAGCGCCTTTGGACGTGCAGTAGGCCACCACACCAGCAGCACCGACGCTGCCCCAAATCGAACCAAAATTGACAATGGCACCTTTCCCCGCCTTTTTCATGTGTGGAATAGCGGCGCGGCTCATGTAAAACACGCCGTTGACGTTGATGTTCATCACGCGCTGCCACTGCTCATCGCTGGTTCCCAGCGCATCAGCGCGGACAATGATACCGGCGGCGTTGATGAGGATGTCTAAACGGCCGTATTCCCGCACCACCTTCTCCACCACCCCTTCACAAAACACCGCATCACTCACATCCCCAACCAACGGCGGTGCAGCTCGCAATTCTGTTGCTACACGCGTTGCCAATAAACCATTACGATCCACAATGACAGGCCAACCGCCAGCCGCCGCCAGCTCCCGTGCGGTTGCTGCCCCCATACCAGATGCACCACCAGTAATGATGGCGACTTGATTCTTAAATTCCATATGGTTCCTCCCAAAAACAATGTGGGGGTAGGGTTAAGGCATGCCTTAACCCTACCCTCACAAAATACGTTTTATTTCAGCGGGGTTCCTTGGGCATCAAAAGCTTTTTGAATTGTAAAAGCATTTGGCGTGGGTCCATTCGTTTCAAGATATTCCAGCTTTTCTTTGCCTTCCTCAAGCGTTGGCTCATGTCCACGCGGAATCCACCACAACACCAAATGCGGTGTGTCCATTTTTTCAAACCATTTGCGGCGACTGCGTAAAAAATAGGTGTGAACCGTTTTGAACGTGAATGCTTTCAAGTCGTCAAGGCTTTCCCAAACGGTCATGTTTGTAATAATCCGCTCGTCTGAAAACGGCGTCGGCACATATGAAGAAGAGTGCCCATCTTCAGACTTCAGCCGCCATACAAAGCCCTTGCTCTCCTCCGAAAAAGCGTTCACCGGATCGATAAAATCCGTAAACTCTTTAACGATGGGTGAATCGATGGGGGCAATCAGCCTGCCAATGTTTAGTTGAGCCAATACAAAATCGTTATTCTTCATAAACAACTCCTGAGATGATAGCATTTTTGCTTATTAGCCAATCGACTTATTAGCCAATTTTCAACATGGTAGATGTCAGATTTTAAAAGATTAGCGATTAGATTTGAAGAGACAATGTGTCACTCATTCTGAGTCAATTTGAGGATTATTCAACCAAAACGGCCGTTTTCCACTTCCTCACCGAGTTAATCAGATAAATCTGTTCGCATCGTTTCAGATCATCAAGAGTGAGGATGCGTTCGGTAATACGGCCGTTTTGCAACAAACTTTCACGCAATGTACCAGACAACAGTCCACTAGAGATAGGGGGTGTCACCAGTTCTTCCTCCAGCTTCAGCACAATGTTTGAACTGCTGGTTTCAGTCAGTTCGCCACGCTCGTTCCATAGCAACACATCATCACAATCAGGGCGCGATGCCAGCGCATTGGTGTACACCTGACGGCGTGTTGTTTTGTGATACAGCCAGATCGAGTTGGCATCAACCGGTTCTTTTGCCAATCCTACCCGCACTGGCTCCGGTTTATCACCCGCTGCCAGCGGAACCGCTTCAATTGAGGCCACGCCATTTAATTTTAATTGGACCCGCACTTTGGCAGGCTCTGATAACGTTGCCGCAAACTCGGTCAGCAACATTTCTAACTGATCGGGCACAATCGGCACGTTAAAATATTCTGCAGATGAGAGCAGTCGGTTCATGTGGTGTTCGAGCAAAAAGTAACCATTTTCAGGTTCCCATAAAAGGGCATCGAGGAGATCAAAAGACGGCCGTTTTTCCGTCAACACCCGCGCCTTCACCCTGCACTCCTCATACTCATCCCCCGCTTCCGAATCCCACACAATGCCGCCCCCCACACCATACACCGCCGCATCCGTTTCGCGGTCAATCACCACAGTGCGAATGGCAACATTAAATTGCGCCTTGCGCCCTGGAGCCAGATACCCAATACTGCCAGTATAAATGCCACGTGGGTGTGGCTCTAGTTCGTTAATAATTTCCATCGTGCGTACTTTGGGTGCGCCGGTGATGGATGCGCAAGGGAACATGTGCGCCATAATCTCGGCAAACGAGGCGTCTGTCATGGCGGCAACAGTTGAAGTCATTTGCAGCACAGTGGCGTATCGCTCCACATCAAACAAACGCGGCACATGCACACTGCCCACATGCGATACCCGCCCTATATCATTGCGAATCATGTCCACAATCATCACATTTTCGGCCCGGTTCTTTTCGGAATGTTTCAGCCATGCCATGTTTTGTCGGTCTTCGATCAGCGTGCGCCCCCGCCCCACCGTACCTTTCATTGGCTTGGATTGAATGGTCGTACCATCCAACGTGAAAAACAGTTCTGGAGATGCCGAACAAATGACATGCGACCCTAAATCCAAATAGGCACCGTACTGCCCCTGTTGCGCGGCCGTTATATCCAAAAAGTAAGCATACGCATCGTCCTCAAACTTCGTCCGCAGTGGCATCGTGTAGTTCACCTGATAGGTGTGCCCCCACGCAATATATTCCTTTATGCGTGAAATGGATGCATCATAAGCAGCCTGGGTGATGGATGGTTGCCAATTGGGAAGGACTGAGGACTGAGGACTAAGGACTGAGGGCTGAGGACTGAGAGCTGATAGCTGACCACTGACCGCTGACACCTCCTCATACAACCCAAACCACAGCAGCGGCATTTCTGTCAAGGGATGCGTTTTTAAATCGAAGGCGGCGGATGCTTCGTAGGATAGGTAGCCTGCGGCGTAGAAGTTGTGTTGGTTAACGGCCGTTTCAATCTCAGTCAGCGCAGGCAGCACATCTTGGGGAGAAACGGCCGTAATAATGCGTACAGGATCACGAAACAACCACCACTCAGACCCGACTTGTAGGAAAACACTGTTAGTCACAATCTAAACAGTCTACTCCGGGCTATGATCCGATTTACCTGTTCCCAGGCCTTTTGAACGTTCATAAGCAGCCCAAATGCCCCGAGAAATAACCGTGCGTAACCCACCTTTTTCCATATGATAAAGCGCAGCTGCAGTTGTGCCACCAGGTGAAGTCACCTGATTACGCAATTCAGCCACATGCCTGCTCGACTGCATCGCATATGCCACCGATCCCCGCATCGTTTGAAACACAAGTTCTTCTGCAATCCGACGCGAAAAGCCAAGGTGAACACCCGCATCAATCAACGCTTCCATCATCAAAAAAGCATAACCAGGCCCAGATCCACTCAACGCCGTTGCCATATCCAAATAATCTTCTTGATCCACATAAATTTCTTCACCAAACGAACCTAAGACAGCTTTCGCCTGCGCTTTATGTTCTTGGCTTACTTCATCAGTACCGGTCCAAACACTAATGCCCTGTCCAATTTGGGCAGGCGTATTGGGCATAGCTCTTACAACCGCTGCGTGAGCCGTGCCGTCTGCCAACTTTTTAATCGGCACACCAGCAATAATCGAAAGCAGTAAATCCTGACGACGCAAATGGCCGCGTATATCTGGCATCACATAAGGCAATGTCTGCGGTTTAATTGAAAGAACAACAATTTGCCCTGCTTCGGCGGCGACACGGTTTTCATTGGTCCCTTTAATCCCATATTTTTTCTGAAGTTCTGCAATCCGCTCCTGCCACGGATCGGCCGCAATAATTTGGTCGGGTGTAACAATGTTTTGTGAAAGCAACCCACGAATCATTGCCTCACCCATCGCGCCAGCACCAACAAAAGCAATTGTTTTATCTTTAAACATTGACAGTATCCTTATGCTTTTTCGGAAATTTAATAGGGAATATCAAAAACAAGAAGTGCCATGCAAAGACGCGAAATCGCAAAGGGGAAAACCCTTAGCGCCTTTGCGACTTTGCATGACATAAAGTTAGTTCCGGTAATGTCTAATATTCCCGTGCCGAATCGAAAAAGCTTTAATCAAATTCATCAGCAAAAATATCTACATAATCATCCATGTGAAAACGGTCGGATTGCAAAGTTTGCCGTATCAAAACGTCAGGGTCGAGTTCAACACCCAATCCAGGCCCTTTGGGTACCGTGATTGTGCCATCTTCTATATTCAACTTAAATTCTGTGGCAATATCTTCTTCATAATATCGCTCAGTCGCAGAAATATCACCTGGCAAAGTAAAACCAGGCAAAGAAGCAAGCGCTAATTGACCTGCACGACCAATCCCAGTTTCCAACATACCACCCACCCATAAACCAATGCCTGCATCTGCGCACAAATCATGAATTTGTCTGGCAATCGTCCATCCACCCACCCGACCAGGCTTAATATTAATAATGTCACATGCATTCATGCCAATAGCAGCACGTGCATGGTTGAAAGATGTAATACTTTCGTCTAAACAAAGTGGTGTTTTAATTTGAGGGTGCAGTTGGCTATGATCATAAATATCCTCAAAACCAAGTGGCTGTTCAATCATCATTAAATTGAGGTCATCCATCTTTTTAAATAGATCAACATCATTCAAGGTATATGCAGAATTTGCATCTACCATAAAAGGAAAGTCTTCGTAGATTTCTCGAGCTTTGCGAATATACTCTAAATCATATCCTGGCTTAATCTTCATTTTGATGCGCGAATAGCCCTCAATTTGATATTCTTCGAGCAGATCAATGAGATCGTACACATCTTCTTGAATGCCAACGCTGACCCCAACTTTAACGCGTTCTCGTGGACCCTCAGCATAAGGTTTAGCTAATTTTTCAGCAAAAGATATTCCATCCCGTTTGGCTATAAAGTCCCAGGCAGCCTGATCCAATGCTGCTTTTGCCATTGGATGGCCCCGTACCTCTTTCATCCATTCTTGAATCATTTCAGGTTCTTCTAAATCTTTGCCGACCACAGCGGGGATCAAAAATTTGGAAAGGACATGCCATGCAGTTCCGGCCGTTTCATAACTGTAACCAGGAAGTTCTGAAGCGACACATTCACCATATCCAACATGTGAACCATTTTTCATTTCTACAATGATACATTCCCGATCGTACTCTCTCCCAAAACTGGTTGTAAACGGGGAGCGTAACGGCATGGTTATGTGATGCATTAAAATTCGTTCAATGA
>QQUD01000364.1 GCA_008501785.1 Chloroflexota bacterium | reverse complement strand
TGAAGAAAATAATATGGTAATCGTAATTGTTGACACTTCAGGTTCATTAAGGCGATTCAATGCACCATTTGATTACCATTTTAATTTTTGAATCGCCATAATTCGATGTCGTTACAAGGTAAAAAAATGAAAAAACAATTCACAATATTCCCCATTTTCCTCATTCTCATTCTTTCTGTTTTCACCTTAACCTCATCCTCAAACGCAGCCCCAGACAGCGTTGCCACCCCCATTCTCAAATGGCAGCACGGCGGCTGCTACAATTCCTGGTGCGAAACAGGATGGTATTCATCCGCCGCCGTCGCCGACCTCGACGGCGACAACAAGCCCGAAGTCATTGGTGGCACCTACTCCCTCTTCGTCCTCAACGGCGAAAACGGCACCGTAGACTGGTCCGTAGACCCGCCCGGCGGCCGCATCTGGGCAGGCGTCGTCATCGCCGACATCGACAACAACGGCGATTTAGAAATCGTCACCACACACGGCAGCGGCACCGTCAACGTCCACGACCACAACGGCAATCAAGTCTGGTCCAAACAGCCATCTGGCAACGAACTGCGCGGCCTTGTCGTCTACGACATCGACAACGACAGCACCATGGAAATCATCGTCAGCGCCGCCATCGGCAGCAAAACAAACACATGGGTACTCGAACACAACGGCGCAACCCGCAGCGGTTGGCCGCGCCTAAACAACGACGACGGCTATGCCTGGGGTGTCTACAACGACAACGCCACAGTTGGCGACATGGACGGCGACGGCGTGGCCGAAATTGTCGTGCCCTCTGATGTGCATTACATCAACGCCTACGAAGCCAACGGCAGTCAAATTCCCGCGTACAGCATGTACGGTAACAAAGGCTGGGGCAAAACGGGCGTTCATGTTGATCATGCTGTTGATATTCGTGGCTACGCGAATTGCGGCAGCGAGCATCGCCCTAATTTTGCCCATTCAGCCGCCAGCATGGTTGATGTGAATAACGATGGCGAACTGGAGGTAATCGTGGTTGGCAATGTGTACAACTGCGGCACCAACCCTTACACAAATCTGTATGAAATGCCATTTATCTTCAATGCAGATCGCAGCCGCTGGAGCGGCAGCGGCAAGAATTGGGAAGCCATCCCCACGCCCGATGGCAGCGCCGCCCCACTAATCGAAAACTACAATGTGATTGAAAGCGTGCATCCCAATCCGGTGATTGCGGATTTGGATGGCGATGGGCTAAAAGAGGTGCTGTATCCGTCGTATGACGGCCGTTTACACACCTACTGGCTCGACAAGACCGAACACCACAACTGGCCCTTCAACGTCAACGCCACCGGCCCCGGCTACCGCTTCGCCTCCGAACCCATCATTGCCGACCTCGACAACGACAGCAAAGCAGAAGTGATTTTTACCTCATGGCCGCAAAAAGGCAGCAATTACGTCGGCAAACTGCACATCCTCAGCTACCAGGGCAGCGTTTTGCAAGAAATCAACTTGCCTGCCGCCTTTGGCAGCCCTGACTGGAATGGTGGATTGGCCGCCCCCACCATCGCTAACATCGATGCCGACAGCGACATGGAACTGGTGATCAACACATCCCATTCTGGCTTCGTCGCCTATGATTTACCAGGCACAGCCAACGCTCGCATCTTGTGGGGAACAGGACGCAACAACTACCAACGCACTGGTTCACTGCTTCAGGGCAACCTGTTTAACTCCAATATACAAATATCACCTCTCAATCCAGGTCCAAATGAAACCGCACAAGTCACAATCACCCTGCGTAATTTTGGCCCAGATTTAGACAGCGCCAGCCTCACTAGCCAAATTCCGGCAAATGTGACGTATGCAGGCAATTTAACAGCCAGCAGCGGCACATCAGATTATGCTGGGGGAACGGTTAACTGGTCGGGTGTGGTGGAAACGGCCGTTCCCGTCACCATTCAATTCAACATCACCATCAACGGCAGCGTCACCGACCCCACCGTCATCCAATACAACACCACGCTTGATGATGGATTGGGCAACATGACGCAACTGCCCAACACCATCATTGCCAACGGCACGTTAACATTTTTGCCTATTATGATTCAAAATTGAGTGGAATATTAGAACACGTATGAATAATGAATTGTGAATAATGAATAATGAATTGTGAATGAAACGCCTCATTCACAATTCACAATTTACAATTCATTATTTATTATTTTTCTCCTTAAAAAAAATGAGGTCTCCAATGAAACGATTTACAACATGGTTGCTCTTTTTCTTAATATTGATGCTGGGCACGATAACGGCCGTTCCCACTCCCCACACCACTCACGCCGCAGGCACCTTCTACGTCGCCACCAACGGCAACGATAGCACCGGCAACGGCTCTAACACGAACCCGTGGGCAACCATTACCCATGCACTCGACAGTGTGACAGATGGGAGCTTGATTTTGGTGAAGGCTGGGGAGTATAACGGCCGTGTTCGCATTCGCGGCACCTTCCCCACCGGCGTTACCGTCCGTTCCGAAACACCCTACAAAGCCATTCTGCAACACACAGATAAGGTTATCACTGCCTATACCCACCCAAATGGGGTGCAAGGAATCACTATCGAAGGGTTTGAAATTCGACATAGCAGCTCTAATTCAGGAGCATTGGTTGTCCACATCGATGGTGATGGCAATGGCAGCGTACATCACATCACCCTGCGCAACAACATCATGCACGACAGCTACGACAACGATGTCCTCAAAATCAACAACGCCACCCACGACATCCTCGTCGAAGGCAACATGTTTTACAACATGACCGGCCACGACGAGCATATCGATATCAACAGCGTCGAAGACGTAATTGTGCAAGACAATATCTTTTTCAACGACTTTAGCGGAAGCGGTCGTTCAAATCTCAACAACACCGGCAGTTACATCGTCATCAAAGACAGTAACGGCAGCAGCGACGATTACACGGGCAATGATCGCGTGACAGTGCGCCGCAATGTATTCCTAAATTGGGAAGGCTCAACCGGCTCTAACTTTGTGCTGATTGGCGAAGATGGACAGCCATTTTTTGAAGCCCGCAATGTGCTGGTAGAAAACAATCTGATGTTGGGCAATGCCGCCAACGTGATGCGAACCTCGTTTGGTGTCAAAGGCGGGCAAAACGTCACCTTCCGTAACAACACAGTTGTCGGCAACTTACCCGCGTTGGCCTATGCCATGCGGCTCAACACCGAAGGCAGCAATCCAGCCAACGAAAATATCCGTTTCTACAACAATATTTGGTCTGATTCCACCGGCACAATGGGCGCAAACGGCGGCGGCAGCAACGATTTCTCCGACACCCCCATCGGTGAAACCAGCTCATTTACGTTGGATAACAACTTGTACTGGAATGGTGGTTCGGCAATTCCCGAAGACAGTGGTGAATTGATCAACTACACGGACGACAGTAATCGACTGGTGGCAAATCCGCAATTGGGCAGTCAATCGGGGCTAATCATTCCGCGCTGGACCGGCTCACAATTTGCCGACGGCTCGACCACAATTGCCGATGCGTTCACAACGCTGGTAAACACCTACGGAACGCCTGCTTCCGGCAGTAAAGTGATTGATGCTGCAGATGCGGCCAATGCCCCCAGCGAAGATATTTTGGGAAACGGCCGTTCCACTCCCGACATCGGCGCAGTTGAATTCCAATCGACATTGCAGCTTTCCGGCTCACCCAACGACCAAACCGTCCATCTATCATGGACCGTCAACACCACCCTACCCGACGGCGCTACCTGGGAAATCACCTACACAGGTGGCCCCAACGGAACACCCACATCCCCCATCACCGGTCTCGCCAAAGAAACGCGCAGCACCACAATCACCCAATTACAAAATTACACCATTTACACCGTCACACTAACCGCCCTAGACGGCAGCACTCCTATCCTCACAGATAGCATCACTATCATGCCAACTGATATATTTGTTTATTTGCCATTAATTCAGAGGTAAACAAACATTATCTTGATCGTAATCGTGATCGTCATTCGTGATCGTAATCGAAAATGAATCCGATTACGATCACGAAAACGATCACGATCACGAAACCCAACAAGCTTTATGATTCATCAAGTTCTTCTTTGGCCAGTGCCTCTAGCCACGCCAATGCTGCATCTGGATCGTCTGGAACCTCACCAAATTTAGCTTTAAACTCTGCTCGTTCATCTTGATTGCTATCTGGTTCAAGTGAATGATGCCAGTCTGGCACTTCCTGTCGGGGCTAATAATTTGGATCTCGCTTTGGTCAGTGTGTGGGCAATGATAACGTTTGGCCTTGTTGACCTAAAGGTGCCCGTATTGCCTGTTCTTTCTTCTGCATAGAGCGCCAGGCCGCAAAGTTAATTGCTGCTAAGAAAATAACCAGCAACAACATTAAAACTAAAAACACGAGTAAATTATTCATTAGTTATTTATGCTTCATCCAAACACGTTTGCAACTGTTTAGCTAATTCCTGCACATTTGGTGATTTAAAAATACCTTCATGGGACCCCGGAATTGTCTGTACCAGCAAATCACCATTTGACAGATGTTTCCACCCCTCAACTGGATCAATGACACGAAACAAGGACCGGGCTTTCGCTTTGATGACCAACACCGGGCCATCATATTGCAGCGGTATATAGGCTTTCATTGCATAAAAGTTTTTCTCGATCAAGGTTCGCCGATGCTGCGGCAATTCAGAGGCGTAATCTAACAAATCATCTGCTGTGATCTCCCCAATTGGGGGTTGATTGTGTTTGAGCTTGGCGCTGCCTTGGTGCAGCAACACACGTATCTGGCGCCGCATTCTGGCAAACATGCGTTTAGGGCCGAGTTCAGCAAAACTTTTGGCCCACAGCGGAAAGTTCTTGATGAAGCTTACGGCCGTTTCCCGCTTTCTCTGTTCTCCAAACTCAGCATTATGCGGTGCATGATCAAACATCACTAGCAATGCCACATCATCCCCGCGCTCTTTAAGCTGCTGGGCCATTTCTAAGGCGACTGTGCCACCAAAGCTGGCGCCACCAATGTAGTAAGGACCAACCGGCTGCACCTGCCGCATTTCAGAGATGTAGTGAGCAGCCATTCCGGCAATCGTCTCAAACGGCTCCTGCACCCCATCTAAGCCATGTGATCGGAGACCAATAAACGGCCGTTCTGGCGCAAACAACCCGGCCAATTCGCGGAACCAGAGCAAGTCGCCGGTGATGCCGTGGACACAGAAAAACGGCCGTTTCTTGCCATCCATTTGCATCTTCACAATCGACGACCATCTCGTTTTACCTTGCTGCTTCTCAATTTGCTGCGCCAAATGTGCCACCGTACCACCTTGGAAAAGCGTCAACAGGGGCAAATTGACATCAAACTTGGATTCAATCTGCGTAAACAACCGCACAGCAAGCAACGAATGACCGCCAAGCGCAAAGAAATTGTCTTGAATTCCCACCTTTTCTACACTTAACCCATCTTCCCACATCGTCACAAGCTGTTTTTCCAGTTCAGTTTGTGGCGGCACATAGGTTTCTGCGTGCGCATCCAATTCAGGCTCTGGCAGTGCACGATAATCAATCTTGCCATTAGGGGTTAACGGCAAACTGTCTAACACAGTGACTGATGATGGCACCATAAAATTTGGCAAACGATTCATCAAAGATGCTCGGATACTGTCGGCAAACTCATCATCTTGGTTTTGAGGAGATACAGCATAAGCAATGAGCTGTTGACCGTTGCTGTGCAGCACCACCACGCCTTTTTCAACGGCAGGATGTTGAGTTAACGCGGATTCGATTTCACCAAGCTCAATGCGGAATCCGCGAATTTTGACCTGACGGTCATTTCGCCCCACAAATTCGACCGTGCCATCAGGCAAATAACGACCCAAATCACCAGATCGGTACATTTTGTCTTGGGGACGGTCTGTACAAGGGTTTGCAGGAAACCGTTCTGCGGTCATTTCTGGCTCATTCAAATATCCGCCAGACAAATGGGGACTGCGCACATGAATTTCGCCTAGCTCACCTATCCCGGTCTGCTGTCCATGCTCATTTAGAATCATTAACTGCACGTCGGGCATACCCCGCCCAACAGGTAAAATCGCTCGCGCCGTTTCCAATGAAACATCTGGTGGAATCAAATTGTAACCAACAGCTCGCTGGGTTTCTGTTGATCCATACGAATTGATGCAGGTGACTTGTGGTGCCAGTTTTCGCAGCCGATTCACGTCGTCTTTGGTCACTTTATCGCCCACAAAAAATGTGTATTTTAAAGACGGGAGACAGATGTCAGAAACGGCCGTTTCCGTCAAAATCGCATTCATCGGTGGCGTCATATGCGCAAACGTAATACCACAATCAACCATCCAATTTGCAAACCGGCGCGAATTTCCCACAAAATCTGGTTCTGGAATATATAGCGTTGCGCCAACCCATAACGACGTGAAAATATCACGCTGCAACGGGTCATGCGACAACCCAGACAACATGCTAAACCGGTCATCGGTCGTCAGCCGAAACGCCTGCTGCTGCCAGGGCAAAAAGTGAGACAGCGACCCGTGCCGCCCCATAATTGCTTTTGGTTTACCCGTTGAACCAGACGTAAAAGCAATATACGCTAAATCATCTGGCCCGACAGTTACCTCAGGGGGCGTTACTGCATAATTCGCCAACATACCTTTTGCAACAAGCTCACCGGGGCATGGCAGTTGAATGCGGCAAGCCAACTCATGTCCAGCCAACCAATCATCCAATGCTGGCGGAACAGACCCAGCCACATCCAATTGAATAAAACCAGATGGATTGACGGGATCAACATAGTCAATCAATCGCTGTGGCGGATAAGCAGGATCAAGAATGACAAACGTCGCCCCAGCCTTCATGATTCCCATCAACGCAACAACCAAAGAAGAACTACGATGGGCATACACAGCAACCACATCTTGCGGCTTTATGTTTGCGTCCAGTAATTGATGCGCCAATTGATTGCTCAACCGCTCCAGTTCGCTATATCTCAAACTTTCTTGGGCATCAACAACGGCAAGATGTTCAGGCAAACTTTGTGCCTGCTTTGATACCATTTCATGAACAGGACCATGCCACGTTTCGCCCAACGGCTCAACTAAATTGGGTAAAAATTGCCGCGCCGCTTCGGTCACTAATGAGGGTTCTGCAATTTTTTGTCCAGGATTTGCGACAAGCTGTTCCAGCAAATGCACATATTGACTGAGCATCTCAGCAATGCCCTCAGATGTAAACAAATCTGGGCTGTA